>DASZZL010000103.1:0-15473 GCA_035545035.1 Pyrinomonadaceae bacterium | reverse complement strand
CACAAGATTTCCGCCGCACATGTTGAGTTATTCGAAGCGCCGTATGAGTTAGTAAAGACGATGCGCGCGTCAGTGTTGGCGCTTGGGCCTTTGCTGGCGCGGTTCGGCAAAGCGAAGGTGGCTTTGCCGGGCGGCTGCGCCATCGGCGCGCGGCCGATTGATTTACATCTGGCAGGATTTGAAAGATTTGGCGCAGAAGTCATGCTGGAATCCGGCGATGTCGTGGCCCGCGCGCCGAAGGACGGCCGATTAGTCGGCGCAGAGATTAGTTTCGAAAAGGTTTCAGTGACTGGAACCGAGAATCTGATGATGGCCGCCACTCTGGCTCGCGGCACAACGACGATTCATAACGCCGCGAGAGAGCCAGAGGTCAGCGATCTCGCCGAGCTTCTGAACAAGATGGGCGCGCGCGTGCGTGGCGCCGGCACGCCCACGATTGAAATCGAAGGAGTGGAAGCGCTCGGCGGCGCAGAGCACACGATCATTCCCGATCGGATCGAAACCGGAACGTTCATCGTGGCTGCCGCGATCACTAAAGGCGAACTGGAGATCAAAGATTGTCGGCCCGAGCATTGCGTGCGCGTAATCGCCAAGCTGCGCGAAGTAGGAGTCGAGATCGAAGAAGTCAACCAACGCACGTTGCATGTTCGTTGTAGCGCGCGCGGATTGAAAGCGAGCGACTTAATCACTGAGCCCTATCCGCGTTTCCCGACGGACATGCAGGCGCAGTACATGACCTTGATGACCCAGGCCGAAGGTCGCTCGGTGATTACGGAAACGGTTTTCGAGAATCGTTTCATGCATGCTTCCGAGCTGCAGCGCATGGGCGCACGAATTCAGATTGGCCACGAAAGCGCGACGGTTGAAGGGCCGACAAAGTTAACCGGCGCGCGCGTGCAGGCTTCCGATTTGCGCGCGTCTGCGTCGCTGGTGCTGGCCGGTTTGGTGGCCGAAGGCGAGACGACGATCGACCGCGTCTACCACATCGATCGCGGTTATGAAAAGATTGAAACGAAGCTGAAAGCGGTGGGCGCGGACATCGAACGCGTGCGCGAATCGATCACCGCGCCGTTGCCGTCGCGCGAAGACGACGCCGCGGCTGCGTAAATTGAAAGGTAGGGTCTTAAGGTTGAAACTATCACTTGTCAAGCCTTTCTTTGTTACGTGTATTCTCGTGCTTCTGCCAGCCCAAGCGAGCAAACCCATACATGGCCAGACCGAGCGCAACAATACAAGTAACCAAATCACTCCACCAGTGAGCGCAAGTCCGGTCTACAAGCCGAGCGTAGAAAACCCGGTTCGCCCAGGACAGAACGCCGAAGGCCAACAAGAGGAGAAGCCCACAGCCTTCACTCGTCCCGAAGTACTTCAAATTAGCATTAGCGGTCTGCTGACTTTGATTGTCTTTTGGCAGCTGATCATTTACATCCAGCAAAGAAACGTAGCTTGGAGAAGCGAGCGCGCCTATGTGGGAGTTGATACGCTCCAATTCATAAGGCCCCTTGTGCCAGGAGAACCACCAGCCGTACTCGTTGTTTTTAGAAACGCAGGAAGAACCCCAGCTTGGGCTTTCACGTCGGGTGCCGGTTTGGTTGTAAGCAACAAACCCATCGCCGAGGTTATTAAGGAAAATCCCGTTCCCCGACCCGTGGCAGATTTGGTCAATTTCGTTCCTGCTGGTGCTACGAGACGAGTGGACTTTGAAATGAGAAACATTCGGCTTACGCAAGAAGCCATAAGCGATATCGCGAACGGGACTGTAAGGCTCTTTGTGATGGGAAGTGTTCAGTTTAGGGACTTCCGAAAAAAGCAGCGCGTCTTTAGGTTTCGATCCTTTTACGATCCCGCCTCTAATAGTTTCTTCGAAGCTGGTTACGATTAGCGGTGTTAGAAGCCAAATTTAAGACACTACTAATTGAAAAGCGCATTCAAACTGTGTGATATTATGCAGCCATGAGTGAGACGGATTGCCTCTTTTGTAAGATTTTGGCCGGGACTGCGGCGGCCGACGTTGTCTATCAGGACAATCGTTGCGTCGTAATTCGCGATATCAACCCGCAAGCACCGACGCACGTTCTGGTCATTCCCCGGGAGCATCTGGAATCATTGGACGACGCCTCGCAAAAAGAAGAGTCGCTGTTGGGTCATTTGCTGCGCGTCTCGGCGCGCGTGGCGAACGAACACGGCCTCAACGAAAACGGCGGCTACCGCGCGGTTATCAACAACGGGAGCGGAGCGGGCCAGTCAGTTTTCCATCTGCACGTTCACGTGCTCGGTGGCCGCGAAATGACCTGGCCTCCAGGCTAACAGCGTAGCTCACAGATTTGAGTCGGTAGGATCTTGCTGATTACCTCGCGCTTACGCGAGAAGCAACTCACCTTGTTGGGGCCTTGAACCAGCGTGCTCCTTCATCCACTCGACAATATTGGCTACGCCTTCCAGCTCACCATCAGCGAGTGGGAACGCACCCTTGTTAATCAGCTCTCCATTGCCCGGAGCAGCGTTCGCGCTTGATCGGACAAAGACCGGACACCAACCCGCAGTCAGTGTCTCAACTGCTCCGGCCCACGTTCCGCCTTTTTGGTAATCGCTGGATACCACCACCGAATAATCTGAAGCGCCATAAATGATCTTGTTGCGGCCCATAGCCGCGCCGACTGAAAAGCCATTGTCGGGCCGGTAAGGCGTCAGCAACACCAGCCGACCAGCCGCTACAAACTCACGTACCTCGGGCTGCCGAATCGTCCTGACGAGGCTGTCTGCGAGGATCGAAACGGCATGACCGCCAGCATCCAACGCCGCCTGCATCGCGACCCGATCCGTGCCTCGTGCACCACCCGATACGACGGCGACTGAGTGTCCCGCGCACAACGCACCCAAACTTCGGGCGAAGCTCTCTCCACTCTCGTCGAGGTTGCGTGAACCTACAATCGCAACGGACGGTTTCCGAAAGATCTCGAATTCTCCCGCGCCAAACAGCACGGGTGGGGCTTGATGTTTTAGAGTGTTTCGCAGCCGGGCAGGGTAAGCATCATCCACCCGCGTCACGCACCAAACGCCGCTCGCTGCCAGGTGTTCCAACTCGAGCGCCAAGCTTCCTCCACGAGCTACCAATTGAGAAATTCGATCTGCTTCAGCCACTGAGATTCCCAAGCGGTTTGCCAATTCTTCCGCTGACAATCCGAGCAACGAGCGCGGATATTTGATTTCAGAATCGTGAATCTTCCGCTCCAGCGCATTCCATTCCCTTAAAGTAAGCGGCGCAACAACAGGCTCGCCGCCGCCGCCCAACCCAAGGTGCGAACACAGCATGGCAACAACCGCACCGTCATCGCTCATCAGTTCGCGCGCGTCGATCATGAGTCTCCTGCCGTCGCCTTCGCCAACGCAAAGGGAAATACTGGTCCGCGGCTTTGCCTCATAAATCCCGTTTCGCATCGCTTTATGGGGCGAACACGAGTTCTCCCCAAAAGTCTTTCTCGTCTTAGGGAAAGTCTGGCCTTCGATTTAACTGCCACCTTCTAACAATAGAGCCGCCTTTTCAACGTGAACGTTCGCAGCCTGCCAAATAATCTTTAGCGCCTCTTGGTGACCCGTCATGGGCTGAATGGAATATTTAGGAAGAAGTCTCGCGCCCGGCTCGTATCGTAGTTCGAGAGGTCGGCTCTTTAGCTGCATCTGCCATACGGCCACACCGTCTGTATAAGAATCAATTGCGTTACTGATCTCGATCTTAAGAAGCCCATCCGGTAAGACACGTGCCGCCTTCTCGGCTTTGGCTTTGGCTTCGATCACTAAGCCGCTGTACTGATCGTATGTCATACCGACCTGCGTACCGGCTTGAATCTTTCTTAGAGCATCCATCGCGTCTTGGGCTGCTACGGCAGAAGCATCGGGGCCTGATTTACAGGCATTCACCAGTATCAACGGAATGAAAAGAACAGCGACGGTTTTTGCTTTGAGCATAAACAAAGAATGTGTGGTACTGTGCGATTGAAAAGAGGAAGGGCTACTAAACCGATCTAAGATTTTGACAGATCGCTGAAACAGATTAGCAGCCCACAGGGATATCTTACGTGCGTAAGATACAACGTCCTTAGCCTCGCGTCCATAACCGAAACTGATCTGCTCAGAAAGCATAAGAGTTATATCATGCCCGATGAACAACCGACCGCGCCTGCCCCTGCCTCAGAGCCCGCGCCAGCACCGGCAGCGCCGCCGCCGCCAGCATCTGATCAGGTGCCGATGAGCGATTACACTAGAAGCTATCCCATACCCATACCACCAAGCATGCCGCCTGAAACGAAAACATGAGCGTGATTGCGATGGTACATAGCCATTTGAATTGGACGAGCTTTCGATTGTAGTCAAAGTCGTTGGCGGCGAATGCGATGAAGTCTTTTTTGAATTCCCAATCGGATTTGCGTAGCCAGTGATCGAAAGCCTTTCGGGGATTCAAGACTTTAGGCGCACCAGCTAATCGCGCCCATGTGCCGATGCCGACCGAAAAGACGAATATCACTAACGCGGCATAGAACCACGGCGATCGAAAGTGTATTCCTCGGTTCGCCGCTACAGGTGGCACGGCTGCGGACACAGCGACGATGAACGCCATTATGGTTTGCAGCCGACCGTCCATCCCGTCCAGTCGCTTTAACGAAACATCGTATGACGCGACTGCAAGCGGGTAGGCAAGCTCGACTGCCGGATAAGTCTTCTCAAGTTCTTCCTTTGTCATTGCCATTTTGCCTTCTTTAGGTGTTTCCATTTTTAAGCAGGCCGTTTCTTGGGCGTTGGGGGGATGATTGGGTCCATGGTCGGTTGATAACGTTTGGAGAATTCCACTTCGGCTTTCTTCCGTATTTCCATCATCGCTTCTCCATTGATGATGCTGAGCACGTCTTTGATTGGTGTGACGACGGCAATGCCGGTATTGAGTTTTTCTATTTCCTTGTTCTCCATCGTAGCCGCGACGTTGCCCTCCGCAATATCCTCGCGCTCTAAGTTCCAGTGGCTACGGATGACTCCAAGCAAGTGCATCTTCCAGCGAAGGGTCATTTCTCCCAAACTCACTCTTGCTTCAAACATCTCAGGGCCGAGACGCCAGAAGGGGAGGTTAACAAAAACAGGTGAGCCGCTAATGCCGCCGATTGACCTCAATTCTACTAAGTAAGCATCGTGCTGACCTTCCTCTACTTCAAACGGCTCTTCCGGCATCGATGCAATGATGCCGCTTCGCATGATTGGAGTGTTTCGCTGTTCACCCGATTTTCGAGTGAAAAGCCCAATAGCAAATACATCATCACCTATTCCGATGCTTTCTTTCTGAATTACTTCGTCGGTGGCGAAGTCTTCAATGGCCACGCTGTGAGTTGTAAGCCCCGGTATGATAGGGATGAACATAACCGCAACATCAGCTGCGGGGTTTTCCGAGTAGTACCAGTCGTCTGGAAGCGCCCACGTGATGGATGAGCCATCATCCGTATTCATACGCACGTAAAGATCGACATGTCCCGCATCCGTTGCGGCTTTGATAATATGCTTAGCGGTTACAAGGCAGAAAATCCTCATGGCAGGAAAGCGTGTCGCCACGCTCACAATAAACCCTGTGCCAATGAACTCGTCAGTCTCGTGCTCGCTCGGTCCCGGAACTTTCACGCACAGAAAGCAGACGCATTGGAGATATTCATCAGGAATACGCATATCGGCATTAGCGGGCTTGCAGCCGAGCTACCACTTCGACTCCACCCATTCTCGGGTCACAATGGCTTTGCACAAAAAGTAATTCAACGAGTCCGCGCAGCGGACGATTGACAATAGCCCAGCAGTTTACTGCTGGGATGACGAGCGAATGAAATGTAGTCCGTGAAGCGGACGGCTGAATGGTAAATGCTCAGATATCGATTGCTTCAGTCGTCCGTTTCACGGACTTCGCCGCAAAATTCTCTCTTCTTCCCAGCGATGAATCGCTGGGCTATTGTCAGCGGTCCGCTAACGCGGACTGGGCTTGAGTCACGTTTTTGTGCAAAGCCGGTCACAATATACTCCTTCGTAGGGAACTTTAGCGGTCACCGCGCACGCTCTTTGTCAGAGGTCCGAGTGATCGCAAACCGAAAGGCCAGTCACAAGAAAAGCAAAAGCGCGCGCCGGTTTCGCGACGCGCGCTTTGTCTTTTCAATCGGTGAAAGCAAGAACTATTCGCGGATACCCTGACGGCGCTGCGGCGCTTCCATCAGTTTCACCGGTACGGTCAGGTGGCGTCCGTTTCGCATGACATCAATGTTAACGGTTTCGCCCACTTGATGCTGGTCGAGGAACTTGAGGAGGTCGTCGTTGTTGCTGACCTTCTCCCCGTCAATCGCAACGATAATGTCGCCAAGCTCGACATCGCCATTCTCAGTCTGGACCAAACCTCGAAGTCCCGCGTTGGCCGCTGAACTCCCTGGTTGCACAGCCCAAATCAACACGCCGTACGAGACTGGCAGTCGCGCCTGATTCGAAAGCGATTCGACGTCGCGCGGAGTGATTCCCAGCTTCGGTCGCTGCACGTAACCATTGCGCACGAGCTGGGGCACAATGCGCTTGGCGATGTTCACCGGGATGGCAAAGCCGACTCCGGCGGACGCGCCGGACGGCGATTCGATCTGGGAGTTGATGCCAATCATGCGGCCATGCGAATCCAGCAACGGCCCGCCGGAATTTCCCGGATTGATCGAGGCGTCGGTCTGAATCGCGCCTTCAATCTGCCGGCCATTTTGCGCGCGAATGGGACGCTGCAAGCCACTGATTACTCCGGTGGTCAGCGTGCGATCAAGTCCGAAGGGATTTCCGATCGCCAAGACTTTCTGTCCGACGATGAGTTTGTCCGAATCGCCCAACGGCACGACCGTCATCTGTTCCTTTGGCGACTCCAGCAATCGAATTACTGCCAGGTCGGTGTCTGGATCGCGACCGACCACTTTGGCCGGATAGTTTTTGCCGCCGCCAAAACTGACCGTCAGCTTTTCAGCGTTTGCGATGACGTGATAATTGGTGAGAATGTCGCCCTGCTCGTCGATGATCGAACCCGAGCCGGCGCCTTCGACTGGCTCAGAAAACAGACCAAAGAAATCGCGCACTGTGGTCGTCGATTGAATGTAAACGACGCCGGGCGCGATCGTTTTGTAAACCTCAATATTGTTTTGTTCGTCCGAAGCCAACGACGGATCGGTGATGTTCGACGGCGACGACACCGAGAAGGCCGATCCGAGCGGCTGAAAATGATTTGCGATTTGCTGAAATGCCACGACGCCCACTACGGCAAACAGCGCCGAAGCCAGGGCAATGATCAATATTTGGCGTGCTGATATTTTGTACATAGTGATTTCGTTCTCCTTCGATTCAAAGCGCGGCAACTGAGATGCGCTGCCCTCAGTTTACGGTTGTGCGACCGGCATTTGCAAAACGCGCGAAGGGCATCGCTGGTTCCGAGAAAAGGGCGGAGAAGATCTGGGAATTTGAAGTTAAGAGCGGGCGGTCTTCATCGGAACGAACCGTAATGTCAGAAGAATAGCGTGAGTAGGGCGTAGGGCAAGCTGCCGACGTAGCTAATCATCGCTTCCGGCCTGGACCAACCAAGAGCGGACACGCCGGTCACCGCGTGCGCCAGCATCAAAGCAACGTAAACCGTCAACACCAATTGCATGCCGCGGCGGGCGAGCGGGAGATGCGAACAACGATAAAGCGTGTAAGCGGCGAAAGCTCCGATGGCCAGCTTCACCAGCATGAAAGGCGCGTCGCCGGCCTTGAGTAACTCGCTCATCAGGCCATTGCCCTCGGTGGCTATGTGCGAATGAACCCAGAAGAGCGTGAGTTGCGCATCGACCCAATTCAAAACAAAAAGAACAACGCTTTTTGACAATGCTCCCATGTTTGCGGAGTGCTCTCCTGTTGTAAAAAGTTGTTAGACCTCGCCCCTTCGAACTGCGAAACCTCCGAACCGTTAAGCCCAGAGGTTCCGCCGTCCGTACGGGAAGAAACGAGACTCGCTTCGTGCTACCCGAAGTAAAGTTTCAATTGCGTTCTTCTTCCGGCGAACGGGCAAGTTGCCAACCTGGCGACTATTCGCGCCGTCTGCAAATTGGCGAGTTGCGCTACAGTTCTTCGAAATTCGCGGCGAAGCGTAATATGAAACGAATTCGACTGGCAAGAAGGCGATGAACATCTCGGTTGGCAACGCTGTCTCGGAAGGCGCGCAGGTCTTGCGCGAAGCCGGCATCGCCGAGGCCCGGCGTGAATCGGGCTCGCTACTGGCGCACGCAATCGGCCGCGATCAGACTTTCGTTATCACCCACGCGAGCGATTCTCTGGCAATCGAAGTACTGGCGACTTTTAGAACGCTGGTCACGCGTCGAGCGGCGGGCGAGCCTTTGCAGTACATCACCGGGCATCAGGAGTTTTTCAAACTTGATTTCGAAGTAACGTCCGACGTGCTGATCCCGCGACCGGAGACTGAGTTGATTGTGGAGATCGCGTTGGAGCTCTTGAAAGGCGATCCCGATCCGTTCATCGCCGACATCGGCGCGGGCTCAGGTTGCATTGCGATCTCGCTGCTGTACGAGCTAAGCGACGCGCGCGCGATCGCGACCGACATTTCACCCGCAGCGCATCGGATCGCGCAACGAAATGCAGATCGCCACGGCGTCGGGAACCGTTTGACGCTAATAGAGTCTGATTGCTTCTCGGCGCTGGACCCTAAGAAACCGTTTTCGCTGATCGTTTCCAACCCGCCATACATTCGCGACGACGATTTGAAAACTCTGCAACGCGAAGTTGGCTACGAACCGCGCGCGGCGCTCGCCGGCGGCCCAGACGGTCTGGACATCATTCGTCGACTGCTGCGCGAAGCGGCGCCGTTCCTACGCCCGGGCGGTCATTTTGTTTTTGAGATTGGTTTCGGTCAGAGCACGTTGGTTGAGCAATTGATCAACCCGGACGTTTGGGAGTTGACGGAAATGCGCCCTGACCTTCAAGGCATTGCGCGCGCTGTAGTGCTGCGAAAAACGTAACTACGCCGTTTTGGAATTCTAGTTCGTGGGACTGCTGGCGACCGTCGCCACCGGCGCGCCCTTGCGTCCTTCCCGATACTTGCCTACGCCTTCGCGGAAAAGTTTAAAAAGTGGTCGGTGATTCTGGGCCACCAGTTTGGTCCAAACGCGCGCGTTCCGCTGCGGAAAATAGATGCCGCGGAAAAACATGCGCATCACAAAGTGCATGATCTGGTCGTTAATATCGCGACCACCGAACCAGTCAAGCGCTTTCTGGTTATTCTTTGGGCTGTAGGAAGTCATCCACGCCTTATCGAGTTCTATCTGTGCCTCTGGAATCGTCATTTTAAGAGGCGTGTGCGCCATTTGGTTATGAGCAAAGTTCATCCAATGTTTTGGCCGCGTGAGCCGTCCCTCTGCTCCCAGTTTCTTGTATGTCGGTGTTCCGGGCAAGGGAACGAGTGGACTGAAGACGGGCATTCCCGGTGGCCACTGTGCTATCTCTTGCAGCGTGCGATCAGCCACGCCCGGCGTGTCGTTGTCCAGGCCGAAGATGAATGCAGTGATCGCATAGATGTGACGCTGCGCCAGCCGGTTGAGCACCGCCGCGTATTCACCGGGCTTGTTGAAACTCTTGTTCACATCCGCGAGATTGAGCGGATCGATCGACTCCATGCCGATGAAAACCCATTTGCAACCCGCCTCGGCCATCAGATCGACCAACTCCTCGTCACGGAGCAGATTGGCGCTGATCTGCGCTATCCACGGTAATTGCGCATCAGCCGCAATGATGTCGCGCAGCAGAGACTTGGTGCGCTTGATATTGATCGCGAAGTTGTCGTCGATAAAGAAGATCGTAATCTTGCCGCGATCCCTCTCCGCACGGCGTTTGAGCAGTAGCAGTTCTGCAACGACGCTTTCGTTTGTGCGGAAGCGAATCTGATCACCAAAGAATCCGGTTACGGTGCAGAATTCGCAGCCATAGGGACAACCGCGACCAGACTCCATCGGAATCGTATTGAAATAACTGACGCCTGATCCGTATCGTTCGGTGAAGCGGCGAACGATCTTAGGAACGAAATTAAACTGATCGAGATCGATCGTGTCCCAGGGAATTACCGGATAAGGTTGCAAGGGGGGCTTATGTTCTTTGCCGGCTTCATCAACTGGCTCATAGATTTCTTTGAGCTGTCCGCGCGCGGCGTCTTCAACAATCTGCGGCCACGTGTCATCGGCTTCGCCGAGGGCGACGGCGTCTGCGTGTCGCGGGCCACCGTCTCGGCCGAGAGCTTCATCGGGGCATTCGGTCACATGCGGGCCTCCCATTACTACGGGCACTCCCGCAGCGCGAACCGCATCAGCCACGCGGTAGGCCTTCTCGACCATTCTGGTCATCGCGCCGATGCCCACCAGACCAATCTCTTCCTCTTTGATGTAGCGCACCAACTCCCGATCGTCCATGGGCTTCGCGTTGCCGTCGATCAGCAATACTTCATGACCTGGAGGTGTGAGTGCTTTGAGCAGAAACATCCAAAGGTGCGGCATGAAATTGCGTGTTACGCCGTTATCAGGGTTATACAGTAGAATTCTCATTGGCCGATCCCCTCGCGCTGTTTGAAGAACAAGTGAAAAAGTGCCTCTGGAAGATGTGGATAAACCACTAAGCAAAGAACGGAAAGGACAAAGCTGCAGAATATCAGTATTAAGCAAACTCTTCCGGCTCGGGCGGACTATACCACATGAAGGCCACAGGGTACACCCTCGTGGTGCTTATCCATTAAGTATTCGCCCGTTTGACTATTATGCTTGGCACGACGCGTATACAGGTGCTAGAATCCGCGCCATTAGTAGCGGGAGTAGCGGGCGCGCTCTGATAAGTCCCGGGCACATTACCAATCAACGGTTTAGTGGAGGTTTCCGTGGGTTCACCGAAGATCGTTTTGACGGCTTCGTCAAGCGAGGCGAGCGAATGGCGGCACAGCATCTGGCAACAGATGCTTTCGGCGACAATTCCGGCTAAGTACGGCCACAAGTGGCTCAATCCGGAAATGTTCATTAACGAATCTTGGCCCGACGGGCGCGCGAAGTACGTGCCCAACGGGCTGCGAATGGTCGAGACGTTACTGCTCCGCGAGTACTCGGAAGACGACGTCGTTGTTTGTTACCTGGAGAATCTGGAAAAGTTTATCGGGCCCGAAACCAAAGTCGTCGCGATTCATGCGCACAATCCGCTGGGTATTTCATATGCGACTGATGTCTATTCCAAGATCGCCGGCAAGAACCTGATCCCCGTCAATGCGGCTGAGTTTCTCAAGATCGTCAAGCATCCAGTCATCGAGAAGTTCCAGCCAAAGATCGTCGTCGGTGGTCCGGGAGCATGGCAATTAGAGCGCGCAAACCGTCTTGACGAATTCAAGATCGATTACTTGATCGACGGCGAGATCGAACGCGTCTTCAGTGATCTCTTCAAACGAATGATGGCTGGCGATCCTTCACTTGAGCGCATCATCAAAGTGCCGAAGAACATGCAGCCGACGGTCGAAGAGATTCCTGTGGTGAAGCATCGCTCGACATTTGGCGTGGTCGAAATTACGCGTGGCTGTGGTCGTGGCTGCCAGTTCTGCGGTCCGGCTACGAAAGTCGGCCGGTCATTCCCGCTGCAGCACATCATGGATAGCACTCGCGTCAATGCGGGTGAAGGCGCAACGGAGATCATGATCGCGACCGAGGATATGTTCCTCTACGAGCAACTGCCGAACTTCGAAACCAATGTGCCTGCGCTCGAAACAATGCTCAAGGGCGTGAAGAGCGTACCCGGCGTCGAGACATTGCAAATGTCGCACATCACGATGGCGCCAGTAGTTGCGGACCCGACTGTCATTGAGCGTCTGACACCGCTGATCGTTCCCTATTCGCACGTGCAGCACAAAGAATCTACTGACCCTGACCAGCGCATGACTGACCCAATCATTGGGCTGGAAACCGGCAGTCCGCGGCTCTTCGACATTTTTATGAAGGGCAAGGGTTATCCGTACAAAGCCCATCAGTGGCGCGATGTCGTTCTCAAAGGAATGGAGATCCTCAACAAGCACAACTGGTTTCCCTTCTGCACTTTCATCATTGGATTGCCCGGAGAGACGGACGCGGACACTAAAGAGTCGCTCAATTTGCTTTACGACTTGCGTGACGCTAAAGGTACGTTCGTTCCGACATTCTTCGTGCCGCTCGAAGACACGCGCATGGAACAAAAGCAGAGCGCGAAGCTGATTGAGATGACCGACCTGCAATGGGAATTCTTCTACACCTGCTGGAAATACAACTTGCACTTCTGGCATGGTAGCAGCAAGTCGTCGATGAAGTTTTCGCTGGGCGTTCCTTTCTACTACTACATGCTCGGCCGCAAGCTGTTCGGCAACGGCATCAAGTATCCGCTCTATCGCTTCGCCGGCGTGCCCGATCGTTTCATGCGCAAGCACCTTTATCTGGACTTTACCGGATACAAGCGCAGCAGCGGAGTTATGCAAGCTCCGGTAAACGAAATCCTGCCCGGCTTCCTAAGCGTCCGCGAGAAGGGCCTGAACTTGATCGACGCCAGCCAACTGCACCAGATCGGCGCCACGATGAACATCGGCGCCGACGCTACTACCGCGATTACTACTTGAGCCGGGCTTTCAGTTCTCTTAACTAGCTCGGGGCCGGATCTCGTGTGAGGTACGCCGGCCCGCACCCAAGCCGGCTACTCTCAGGGACGAATCACCTCGCGCAGTTCCGTCCGCCGCTTTCCACGTAAGACAGTTTGCTATTGACAGAACCCTTCTACTTGGGATAGATTCCGCTTGGTTAGTTCCTCACCCATGATTTGAGAAACCGGGGAGGAGCGCCGGCGCGAATGCGCGGCTGCGATATGCGGGTTGGCTCGATCACGCGGGCTCTCAAACAATCGCGCATGAGAAAAGCGGCGAGGCACGAGGCCATCGCCGCTTTTGATTTTGCTAGCCGAATCTGGCGCCAGTCAAAGGGGTATGACCAGGGTGGAAGTAATCAGATCAATCGGCGAAGTCCTACGTAAGCTGGATGGTTTGAGGAGGAACCGAGTACCAGACGACCCGACTCAGCAAAACCTGGACGAATTGCGGAAACTGCTGGCTAGGCAACAATTGAGTCTGGCGATCAACCATTCTGATGAAGACACCACCGCGTTTCGTAACGCGATCCGAGAATTCGAAGCTATTAACGCCGAGCTTACCCGTGCGATGGCGACCGATAATGCAGTGATCCCCGTGAGTATTGTCGAGCGCCTCACCAAAGTTAACTCTATGCTTATCGAGACTGCTGACTCCCCATTTCAACCATTCGGAAAGAGTTCCCAACCTAAACCGCCAGCTCGTGCTTACCGGCGCATGGATAACGCCCATTGACAGGAAAGTAGCAGCGCGTGCAAGATTCGCGCGAATGCTGCCGAACAATGAAGGCGCGTCAATCGCTCCCCGGAGAGCGTTGCATCGCGAATCGCAACTTGCCCGACCCGCGAAGTGTCTGCTCGCCGCAACGGTTTTGGCGTTCGCGTCATGCGGCGGCTCGCTCTTCAAGGTCAAGCCCGTGACGGATCTTCCTGCGATGCCTGCCTCAGCCGGCAGCGTCAGCATGGGTTCAGTTTCGTTCCGCGCGGCGCCGCTGTTCACCGACGAAGAGAGCCAGGAACTTTTCGAATCCAACTTACAACTCGCGGGTTTGCTGCCGGTGCGAGTAGAAATCATTCACAACGGCGGCGACGCAATCGAACTCAAGAAGGTTCGCTTTCAGTTGCGCGACGCCGCCCGCGTTTCATGGAAAGCCATCTCTGCCAAGCAAGCCATCGCCCGCATTCTGAAAGCAAACGGCGTGTTTGCCTACAACCCGGATTCGCGCAAGACGTTTGAAAATGAGTTTCGCTCTTATGAACTCGATTTGACGTCACCCCTCACTCACGCGGAGCGCCGGCGTGGCGGCTTTATTTTCTTTATTTCGCCAAAGAAGGATCCCGTGGCTTCGCCTCATGGCCTGGTGCTTTCGATTGAAGGGTTTTCACAACCGGCGACGCTGAATCTTAATTAGTCGCTGTCCGCCCGTTGCCCCAACGCTTCCAGTTAGACTTTTCGCGCTGTCTTCGGTTACGCTTTTTGGCGTACACCCCTAAACTAAATGCCGACCACAGCGAGGCGCGAAGTCGCGCCGAGCGAATTTTGTGAAAGGAATTGAGCAATGACTCCAGAACGACAGCCCGCCGGGCAACCAACACCAGCACTCCTGTTCGATACCATCAACGCTCATCAGCGCACGGAGGCGATCAAGTCCGCCATCGAACTCAGCTTATTCACGGCGATCGCCGAGGGCAAGACCACCGCGAAAGAAATTGCCGAAGGCTGTGGGGCGTCCTTACGCGGCACGCGAATTCTCTGTGACTACCTGGTCATTATCGGTTTTCTGACAAAGCAAAATGAGCATTATGCCCTGACGCCTGATTCGAGGATGTTTCTCGACAAACGCTCACCAGCTTACATGGGTACCGTGATCGATTTCATGCTGTCGCCCATGGTCACTGATAACTTCAAACAGTTGACGGCCGCAGTTAAAAAAGGCGGCACGGCTTCCGACGCAGATTCAGTTGTCGCACCGGACCATCCTGTTTGGGTAAAGTTCGCGCGCGCGATGGCGCCGATGATGGCGATGCCTTCCCAGCTAATCGCGCAGCTCGCCGATCCGAAAGCAAATGCCAAACTGAAGATTCTGGACATCGCAGCCGGCCACGGCTTGTACGGCCTCGCGTTCGCCAAGCACAATCAGCAAGCTGAAGTCACCGCAGTTGATTGGCCCAACGTGCTCGAAGTCGCTAAAGAGAACGCGAGAACCGCGGGCGTCTCAGACCGTTATCACACTTTGCGGGGCAGCGCCTTCGATGTGGATTACGGCACCGGCTATGACATCGTTCTGTTGACGAATTTTCTGCATCACTTCGACGCCGCCACATGCGAGACGTTACTGCGCAAGGCTCACGCGGCGTTGGCGGATGGCGGCCGAGCGGTTACGCTCGAATTTGTTCCCAACGATGACCGTGTCTCGCCGCCGCAGGCTGCGGCCTTTAGTATGATGATGCTCGGCTTGACGCCCAGCGGCGACGCGTACACCTTCAGCGAGCTGGAACGAATGTTTGGTAACGCCGGCTTTACGCGCAGCGAGTTGCACGAGTTGCCACCGACAATTCAGCGGGTGGTGATCAGTCACAGGTGACGGACAGTCGATCGTGGCTTCCGACGTTAGTTCCAGGAATGGCCACAAGGACATGCGAACTGGGAGTATCAGGGCTTTATTGACCGCGAGTGCGCTGGTTGCCGCGCTCGCGCTCGTGGCTCTCGCACAGGGCGATGCGCGGTATTCCGAGCTTCCAAACCTTCATCAGGTCAACCAGCA
>DASZZL010000102.1:0-18338 GCA_035545035.1 Pyrinomonadaceae bacterium | reverse complement strand
AGCCGGCCTCGATGCCGCGATCGTCAACGCCAGCAAAATCGAGCCTTTGAATCGCATCGGCGAACAGGAGCTGAAGGTTGCGCGCGATTTGATCTATGACCGGCGGCAGTTTGACGGAGAAGTCTGCACCTACGATCCACTGACGCAGTTCACCACGCTCTTCGAGAACGTCAAAGCAAAGAGCGCAAAGAAAGCGAGCAAAGGCGAGACCGTTGAGGAGCGTTTGAAGAATCACATCATTGACGGTGAGAAAATTGGCCTCGAAGGCGAGTTGAAGACTGCTCTGGAAAAATATCCCGCGCTGGACATCATTAACAACATCCTGCTCGAAGGCATGAAGGTAGTGGGCGATCTCTTTGGCAGCGGCCAGATGCAGTTACCTTTCGTCTTGCAGTCAGCCGAAGCCATGAAGGCAGCCGTGCGATTTCTTGAGCCGTTCATGGAGAAGAAAGGCGGCGCCACGGCCAAAGGCACAATGGTTCTGGCGACTGTAAAAGGCGACGTTCACGACATTGGCAAGAATCTCGTGGATATCATTTTGACCAATAACGGCTATAAGGTCGTCAACCTGGGAATTAAGCAACCGATCGACAGTATCCTGCAGGCATCCGAAGAGCACCAGGCGGATGCGATTGGTATGAGCGGATTGCTCGTCAAATCAACGCTCATAATGAAAGACAATCTTGAGCTCATGAACGAACGTGGCATCACGGTGCCGGTCGTGCTCGGCGGCGCAGCACTTACCCGGAAGTACGTTGACGACGATCTCAAATCGCTCTATCACGGCCGGCTCTTTTATGCTCGCGACGCATTCGCCGGTCTGCATACGATGGATAAATTGATGTCCGGTGATAGTCATGACGTAGAAGAACAAGCTAAAGCTGCGAGCGCCGCGGCGAGCGAAAATGGCGACGCGCCGGAAGCTGAAGACCTGATTGGCGAGGAAGCGAAGCTCGGCATACGCAAGTCGGCGCGTCCGCGCGGCGTGGTGAGAGTCTCAGGCGACACTACGCATACCAGACGCTCAGACCTCGGCACGGATGTTCCGATTCCGCAGGCGCCGTTCTTCGGCTCGCGTGTCGTCGAAGACATTTCGCTGGACGAGGTGTTCGCCTACATCAACGAGACCGCGCTGTTCAAGGGTCAATGGCAGTTCAAGCAGGGAAGGACCTCGGCCGAAGAATACCAGGCGCTGGTCGCGGAAAAAGTTCGGCCCGTGTATGAGGAACTGAAAGAACGTTGCGAGCGCGAAGGACTGCTGGTGCCGCGTGCGGTTTACGGATACTTCCCGGCACAATCATCCGGCAACGATCTGATCGTTTACGACGCCGATGCTAAAGCGGAGCGAGCGCGCTTCAACTTTCCGCGACAGCCCGCCGGCAAAAGACTGTGTCTCGCCGACTATTTCGCGTCAGTTGATTCAGGCCGGATGGATGTCGTCGCATTTCATCTGGTGACGGTGGGCCGCCGCGCGAGCGAATATTCCCAGGAACTTTTTAAGTGCGATAATTATTCTGAGTATCTCTATTTTCACGGCTTGAGCGTGGAAAGCGCTGAAGCCATAGCCGAGTTGTGGCACAGACGCATCCGCGAAGAATTGGGCATTGCCGCCGGCGACGCGAAGAATCTCAATGAGCTTTTCCGTCAAGGTTATCAAGGCTCGCGTTTCAGCTTTGGCTATCCGGCCTGTCCGAATCTTGAAGATCAAGCGAAGCTGTTTGAGCTGCTGGATCCTGCGCGCATCGACGTGGAATTGACTGAAGAGTTCCAGCTTGAACCGGAGCAATCGACTTCGGCGATCATCATCCATCATCCGGAAGCCAGATACTTTTCGATTGATTGAAGAGTGGCTTCCGAGAGGCCGTGCAACGGACGATTGAAAATAGCCGAGCGATTCATCGCTGGGATCCGTGAGTTAAAAGATCCCTAGTCCCGTAGGGACGGCTGAACGTTTTGTGGGCTTTCTATTTCAGTCGTCCCTACGGGACTCTGAACTTATGATATCGTTTACCCACCGATGAATCGGTGGGCTATTATCAAATGTCCCTCCGGGACAAATGCGGTTTTGAGTTCTTGAATAAGGCCAAATGTCCGAACCTCGAAGTACAGATTCCGACGTCGCCACGGGGGACTACCTGAGTCAATCTAGAAATGAGATTGAATCCTGGAAGTTGGACATTGGACTGCCTCTCGAACCAACCACCGAAGAACTCGCTGTCCTTTCAGGTTTCGAGCGCTTCGCGTTCCGCGTCACGCATCGCATGAATCAGGGCCGTTGGAAACGGCTCTGGATGTGGTGTCAGATTGTGTTCGGCGCCGGTTGGATTCAGCTCTCGACCTACAATCTGATGCGGGTTTATGGCCTGGAAAACGTCGAAGCCGTTTCGAAAGATCGACCCATCCTATTGGTCGCTAATCATCGATCATTCTTCGACCTGTACACCGTCTCGACCGTGCTCTTTCGGCGCACGAAGTTCCGCAAGCAGCTCTTCTTTCCTGTGCGCGGTCGCTTCTTCTATCAATCGATCGCGGGTATGTTCGTGAATCTAATCATGGGTTGGTGGTCGATGTATCCGCCGTTCTTTAGTGGTGGCGACAAGCCAATTCCGGCAAAGCGTGAGTTCGACAAGTATTCGTTTCGTCGCTTGACGCAGCTCTGTCGCGAAGGCGCGGGCAACGTGATCGGTTTTCATCCGGAAGGCACGCGCAACAAAAGCGAGGATCCGTACTCGTATCTGCGGCCGCAGCCGGGCGTCGGCAAATTGATCAAAGACGCCAACCCGCAAGTCGTTCCTGTTTTCATCGCCGGCCTCGGCAACAAATTGGCGAGGCAAGTTTTGGGAAACTGGTTCGGTGGTGAGAAGATCCGAATTCATTTCGGCAAGCAGCTTGACTTGTCTGAGTTCATCGCGAAAAAGGATCATGTTCGGACTTACAAAGAGATTGGCGAGTTTGTGATGAGCAAGATTGCGGAGTTGGGCGAGGAAGATCGTCAGAACCCCGACCTGTCGGGGTAGCGGGCGGTTTACCCTTCGGTTAAGATCAACCCACCCGCTACCGCGGGTGGTTCTGACCTCAATGACGTTACCACTCGTAATCGTGAACCCCGCATCCGCTGATGGCGCGACGCAGGAGAACTGGCCGAAGATCGCCAGCGATCTTCGTACGCACTTCGGCGCATTCTCAGTCGCTCTGACTGAAGCAATTGGCGACGGGCGCAGTCTGGCGACGGCGGCAGCGCAACAGGGAACGAAGCTAATCATCGCCTGCGGCGGTGACGGCACAATCTCAGAGGTTACGAACGGAATCATTGAATCGAACAGCGAAGCAGAACTCGGGATCCTGCCGAGCGGCACTGGCGGAGATTTCCGCCGCAGCCTCAAGATCTCAACGAATGTTGCGACGGCGGCGCGCACTCTGCGCGACGGTCGCACGCGCTTGATCGACGTGGGCCGCGTTACGTTTGTTAACGACGCCGGCGAACGTGAAACGCGTTTCTTTGTCAACGTCGCTTCGTTTGGGATGAGCACCGCCGTGCTTGAACGTCAGCGGAGCGGCGACGCCACGAAGTGGCTCCCGTCATTTGGCTCGCGCAAGCTCGGCAGCAAGCTTTCTTACGCGGCGGCCACGGTGCAGACCACACTACAGTCTTCGCCGAGCGAGGTTTACGTTCAGCTTGACGAACAGCCCGAGCGACGTCAGCGAATCGCGGAGTTTGCGGTCGCCAACGCGCGCTATTATGGCGGCGCCATGAAGATTGCGCCGGATGCGAAACTCGATGATGGTTATTTCGATGTCATCACAATTGGCGACGCCAGCGCTTTCAGGATTCTCGCAAACTCACCGCGGCTTTATTTCGGTGCCCACCTGCGCATGAGCGAAGTCAGCCACTCACTGGCGAAACAGATCGTTGCGCGCGCGGTCAGGAAAGACGAAGTGTTGCGCGTCGAACTCGATGGCGAACTAGTGGGCCGTTTGCCCGTGACGTTTCAGATTGTGCCGCGCGCTTTGCGCGTGAGGTGTTAGAAGTCATGCCGATTTTCGAACGAAAACACGAAGAACTAGCTTCCGTCGCAGTATTCGTTAAGAGAATATTTGCGGCCCTGGGGATCGCGTTTTGCTTGATTGGGCTCGCCTTGACGATTGGAATCCTCGGCTACCATTCTCTGGGCGGGCTTGGTTGGATCGATTCTTTGTTAGAAGCTTCAATGATTCTCGGAGGCATGGGTCCGGTCAATCAGCTCTCGGGGGATGGCGTCAAAGTCTTTGCTTCGCTGTACGCGCTCTTCAGCGGACTTATTTTCATTGCCGTAATGGGAGTCGTGCTCTCGCCCATCGTGCATCGCTTTCTGCACAAGTTTCATATCGATGAAGAGGGTGAGTGAGGAAAACTTGGAGTGCGCCGACTCGGCGGCGCTCTTTGGTTGCAGCCGCGTTCACGCGGCTTTCCCGCAGGGTTATTAGACCAGCCGTTTACGGCTGGGGTCGCATGCGGATCAAACAAGTTAGCCCGCTTCAGCGGGCTTCTCCCGTGAGGCTTTAGCCGATCTGGTAAGCACGCTGAAGCGCGCCAATTGAAATCAATACGCCACTCTTACCCAGTGCTAGAAGCGCTGGTCTAGTAACCCTGCGGGCAAGCCCGATGAATCGGGCTGTTAGAAGTTAGCGTCGTTCAGGACGGCTTCTCGTAAGAAAGCATTGCCGACGAATTCTATGCTGGTGGTGAGATAAGGGCGAGACACGTTCGGAATACGTCGTTACTTACCACCCAGAAAATTCTCCCGCACATAGCGCACGGTGTCGTTGAGCGTATCGCCGGGATCGCGGGGCGTGAAGCCGAGTTCGCGTCGAGCTTTGGCGTGATGGAAGTACCAGAAGTATTCGGCCATTTCGATCGCGCTGGCTTCGAGCGGCGACGTCAGGTTCCACTGGCGAAACAGCGAATCGATCACGTGCGCGCCCGTGATTGCAAACTGGGAAGGAAAAGCCAGACGCGGCGAAGCGACTTTTGTCAGACGCTGTAACCGATCGAAAAACTTCACAAAGGTCCAATTCACCGCGCCGAGTAGATAGCGCTGACCATGCCGGCCTTTCTGCATCGCGACCCGAAACGCTCTTGCCGTGTCGCGCACATCGACGAAGTTTAAGCCTCCGTTGGGCACCGCATTTATTTTGCGCGCCATGAAATCGAGCACGACCTTTGTCGAACTCAGACGATCGTCGCCGGGCCCGAGCAGCAAACTCGGATTCATGATCACCAGGCGCATCCCCGCGCCGTTGAAGCGTTCCAGCGCGGCCATCTCCTGATAGGCTTTGCTGGCGTAGTAAGGCCAGCGCGCGATGATATCCAACGGCGACGGATACGTTTCGTCGGGTGTGACATCGCCTTTTTCGGTGACCGCGATCGTGCCGCTGCTCGAAGACAACACGATCGTTTTCACGCCCGCCTTCTTCGCTGCGTCACACAACAGACGCGTTCCTTCGACATGCAGCTTATACATTTCGCGCGCGTCGTCTTTCTCGCGCGAAACCTTTCCGGCGAGATGATAGATTTCGGTAACGCCTTCAACGGCGCGCGCTACATCTTCATCGTTCGTGACCGAGCCTTCGAAGGTATCGACGCCCAATCCCGTAAGCCACTCTGGGATCGAAGTGGCCATGACGCGAATGTCTTTCGCGCCGGATTCAACCAGTTGGCGGACCAGATGAGCGCCCAGAAAGCCCGTGCCGCCCGTGATCAGAGTTGTCGGCGGAACTTTCTTGACGATGGCCGCGTGCTTCTTCGTGCTCTGCTTCGGCACGATCTGCGCGGTGCGTTGTTTCGGTGGTGTCTTGGGCATTTGAAGTACTTTCCGCAGATTACACGGAAGGGAAATTCATAAGAACTTCAGCAGTACACGATCATCACGTCATCCTAACAAGTGCCACACAGCATTCATGCTGTTTCTAAATGCTTATCGGTGTAAATCTGCGGATGATGACTCTCTTAAGCTTCCGCTGTCACGAATTCTTCGTCGCCGGCTTCGATTCGCGCGCGCCCGCTGCGTCGCTCCGCTTTCCATTTTTCACGCAGCGCTTTTGCGTCGAATTGATGATTCGTGCAGTCGCGCAGGTTGACGATTTCGTGCCGCAAGCGCGCCGCGATCAAGCGATACGCTTCGGCGCGGGCCATGCCGCGCGTCATCTCTTCGAGTTCTTCGAAGGTTACAAAGCGACCGACGCGCGCGCCCACGTCGCGGCTCTTCAGGATCGTGGATCCTTTCGGAAACGCTTCGTAAGTTCCGCGCAAGTAAACCGGCAGAATACCGACGCGCGAAGCCAGCGCCAGATAACCAATCACCGGTTTGAAGTCAGCCATCACGCCCGTCATCGAACGTGTGCCCTCGGGAAAGATCAGTGCGTTGTAACCGCGATCCAGAAACGAGCGCGCGTGCCGCAAGGATTGTCTAAGTGAACCCGATCGCTCCATCGGCACCAGGTTCGTAAAGTTCTCCATGTAAGCACGCTTGTATTTAGTGTCGAAGAAATAATCGGCCGCCGCCAGCGCCACCAGATCCTGGCCAGCGTCGCCCAAAGCCATCTTCACCAGACCCATGTCGAGATGTGACTGATGATTTGCGGCGACGATGAAATTTGTGTGATATGGAATGTTCGTCTGACCTTCGTATTTTGTGCGCAGCAGACGCTCGTACAGCGCGCGCTGCACCAGGTCCACACCTTTGTTTCCAATCGTGCGCAGAAATTCCGGGACGTGGATTTCGTCGTCGTGCTTTTCCGATTCCAGTCGCAGACGGACCGTCTCGCGCCGTGACGCCTGCGTCCCCTGGCGGTTAACGACCGTCAGAAGTTCGCGCACATCCTGAACTTCGTTGAGGCGCTCAGGCGCAGTCACCGATCCGCCCGCGTTCTCAATCGCGGTAGCCAGTTCGACGAACATCAAGCTGTCAAAACCCAAGTCACCCAGACGCGAGTTGATCGAAACTTCGTCAAGCAATCGATTCGATACGGACGCGATGATGCCCAACAGCCACGCCGCTTCGCCTGATATTTCATCACCACCGAATGCTGTTTTCGAAGACTGCACGCCTTCTTCGATCTTCTGCAGGATTTTTAGCGCCTCGCTGCGTTTGACTTTGCGGGTGGCCGTGCGCGGCAGTTCTTCATCCGTGAAATGCAGCAACTTGACGCGCTTGTAGTAGGGCAGCGTCGCCGACACTTCGCGGAAATGCTCTTCGATCTTTTGCCGCACGTCGGTGCGAGTGAGCGCGATGTCATGTTCTTCGTTGGGCACGACGATGCACGCGACTTTCTCGCCAATGCCGTCAGGCAGCCCAATCACGCTCAGTTCTTTGATGTAGGGTGAGTCCTGATAAACCTCTTCGACCTCGTCGGGATAAACGTTCTTCCCGTTCGTGTCAACGATGATGTCTTTCGAGCGACCGACCAGATAAAGATTGCCTTCGTCGTCAATGCGGCCCAAATCACCGGTGTAAAGCCAACGATCGACCAGCGCCTCGCGCGTCGCTTCTTCGTTGCCGAAGTAGCCGAGCATCACGTTGGGCCCGCGCGCGATGACTTCGCCGACGCCGCTCGCGTCAGGCTCACTAATTCGCACTTCAACGCCGGGAAGCGATTTGCCTACGGTGCCGGCCAACATGCGATTCTCCGGCCGCGTCACAGTCAACACCGGCGAGGCTTCCGTCAGGCCATAACCTTCGAGGATCGTAAAGCCCAGTCCCTGAAAATCACGCTGCACCTTGTCATTCAATGCGGAGCCGCCACTGATGAAATAGCGGATCCGGCCGCCGAGACCTTCGTGAATCGGATAGAAGAAAGCCTGACCCAGATTCAAAGGCGTATTGTCGCGCAGCCACGCGTTGAACTTCATCATCAGGTCCGCCGTTTCGCCGATCCACTTGCCGCGTTCGTGCAAACGATTCTTGATTCGTCGATGCAGCAACTCCCAAAGAGCGGGCACGCCGACCATGCCGGTGACGTGGCCGTTCTTGATCGCTTTCGCGAGATGGTCGCTCGTCAACTCCGGCAGATAAGTGATCTGCGCGCCGCGACTCAGCGGCGTTAAGAAGCCCGTCGAGAATTCAAACGTGTGATGAAGCGGCAGCACCGACAACACGCCGTCGCTGGTGTCCATGTCAAAGACGGAAGAAAGCATCGAGACCATGCTGGTCAGGTTGCGGTGCGAGAGCATGACGCCCTTGGGGCGGCCCGTCGTGCCGGAGGTGAAGATTAACGAAGCGACTGTCTGTGCCGTCACGCGTTGCGGCAAAAGGGCGATGCGCGCACCTTCGGTTTTCTCGTCAGGCATCTCGAAGACTTCGTCAAACGTCCACAGCCTGATCGTTTCGAGCCCGGCTAACTTCAACTTTTCCGGCAGGTCCGCATGCTCTTCTTTGAGCTTCGCGCTAATCACGATGCCGGAAGCTTCGCCCGCGCGCGCAAAGTTGACGAGTTCCTCTGTCGTGCTTTCGGGGTCGACCGGAATGCAAGTGGCGCCGGCCTTCAACACGCCGAAATAAGTCATGCCCCATTCAGGCGCGTTGTGACTGAAGAGCATCACGCGATCGCCGGACTTGATCTTACGGCTCGCGAAGAATGCAGCCGCGCGCGTCGCCAACTCGCGCAAATCCGCGTACGTGTATTGCTCTTTGCGGCCGTCGCGTTCGATGCGCATCGCGACTCGTGTCGAGTGGCGCTTCGTCGTTGTCTCGAATAATTCGAGCAGGTCGCGATAGGTGTAAATGCGTTTTGGCTGCGCGCGCATGTCTTCTTCCAGGGTCGGCAGCACCCACTTCTTCAGACCCGGCATGTGGATATTCAACCAATAGTCGTACCAATCGAACGTCTCGGGGTTCCACGTCAGCAGTTGCCGCTCTTCTTCACGAATGCGTTCGAACAGCGCACGCACGTTGTCGGAGCGAAATACGTAAGCATTCTCGGCGGTGAAGGGAAGAAACATTTCGAACGCCTCAGTGGCTTCGCGCGTTTGTTCTTCGACGCGATCGACAGTCTGCTTCATGCGATTGATTACGCCTTCGTAACGGCCGCCGCCCCAGCGCGGACGCGCCCAGTCGAGCAGGGCCGCCGCCTTCTTCGCGGTCTTGTTCATCATCGGGAGCGAGGCGGAGTCGAACCGCTCCGGTGAAACGCGAAATGGTTCTATGCGCGCGGAGATTTCGCGTAAAAAACGCAAGCCATCCTCTTTCTCAAGCTCCTGTTGCCGTCGAAACAGTCCCACCAGCGAAATGATTCGCTCCATGTTGTTGGGATTGGAATCGCCGGTCGCTGCCTGGTGAACCAGATGCGGCTGTTCGACGCAAGCCTGCGCCGCAACGGCCAGCATCACCGCGGCAACCTGATCGACGGGCGTGATGTCGAGGATCAGTTTTTCGCTCGCCGGAATCTGCCGCTGGCCCTTCAAGGCCATGAAAATGATCGGCGCCGTGGTCGTGAAGCCTTCGTTCCATCCCGGAAACGGAAAGCTCTTCGCGGATTCGACTATGCTGGGACGCACGATGCTGCGTACAATTCCAGTCTCTGCGGCGACCAGTTGTTCGCCGAGAGCCTTAGTGTAAGTGTAGATATTGGGCCAGCCCCAAAACTCCGAGCGTTCGATTCCGAGTTCGGTCAGGCGATTACGCGTCCAGACTTTTCGTTCGCGCGCAACAGCAAGGCCGAGTGTGTCCGGATCGTCTCCATCGCGCATTTCTTCATTCAGACGCTTACGCGCCTGCTCGCGAAAGTGTGCGACCCGCATCGCATCTTTCGCTTCTTCGCGGGCCCGCTCAGACATTTTCGCGCAGTCAAGGATTTCCTGCTCGACTGAGAATTCGACCCCTTTCACTTCGTCTTTGCGCGGGAAATAGCCGAGAACATCGTCGTTCTCCCATACTGCGCCCGAGCGATTGCCGGCGACGAAACACGTCGAGATGTGAATCAGGCAGGGGCGCTTCATGCGTTTGGTGAAGGCGATCACGTTTTGCGTACCGACAACGTTCGTGCGCAACCCGCTCTCCAGGGTGGGATTGAAAGTGACGTTACCCGCTGAGTTGATGACAACGTCAATATCATCGGCGATGCGCTGCGCCTCTTCATCACTGAAACCGAGATTATCATCGGCGATGTCGCCGCCGACGATCGCGACTTTGTCGCGAATGAATCCGTCCAGCGCGCTGCCATATCGCTCGCGCAGAGGATCGAACGGGGGCGTTGTGATCACGTTGTTCCAAAAGCGCGTCTCGGATTCTTCCTGCGAGCGTGCTCGGACGGTAACGTACACTCGCCCGACGTTCGGAAAACGGTGCAGCAGCATGCTCAGGGTGACCTTGCCGAGAAAACCCGTGCTGCCGATCAGGAAGACTTTTCGGTCTTTGTATATCTCAGTTGGTGAAAGCTTTTTCGTCATGATATGCACCGCTCAGCATCCGCGGATTTCGCACGCCCGCTTTCCGCCGTGATGCCTTAGCAGGTCAGCAACAGCCGCATTATTTCTGTTGAAAGCAATGTCTAACGCCGTGCCATCGTTACCGATGGCATTAATGTCAGCCCCGTGAAACAAAAGCTCATTCACCAGAGCAGCGTGTCCGTAATAAGTCGCTTCCGTAAGCGCCGTGTCGCCCAACTTTTCGCGCGCGTTCACGTCCGCCCCTTCTGCCAGCAAGTATCGAACGACATTAATTCTTCCTTCGCCTGCGGCAATGAACAGCGGCATGTAGCCATTGCTTCGCGAGTTAATGTTCGCTCCGGCGAAATGCAGCAGACGCATGCGGCTAAGGCTTCCGTCCATCGTGGCTTGGGTAAAGTATCTCTGACGCTGCTCCTTGAATCTCGGCAGGCCGTTCACGATCGCCAGCGAGAAAACGAGCGTGCTGGCAAAGGCCAGTACTCGCCCGATGATCGATTGTGCGGTCTCTCGATTCACGAATTTATTCCATGTCCGCGATGCCGATCATCGGCTGATGAAGCATCGTGATCTCGGCCGAATTGCCCATGTAATTGCGCGCCATCGCGATCGCTTCCGTCAGGTTGTCGGCACGCTCCCAGCCGAGCATCGCCGGCACGTGCGCATTCTCAGCTCCTGCGGCAATCACTTTGCCCACGTGTTGGCGGCCGTTCTCGCCCCAGTACCACATAAAAAACGGATGCGCGCCGTGATAAGCGTTGCCGCGCCGGTACATCTCGACGTAGCTGGGATTGTTGGCAAACTCGCGCTCGTATTTTTCGCGTAAGTAGAAAGCGTCGCGCGACTCCGGCAGCAGACGGTTGAAGAACTCGATGTAGCTGGGATGAAAATTGTGATCGAACTCGTCATAACACGGATGATGAATGATCAGCACGCCGCCTTTTTTCAACAGAGGCTTATTGCGATAAAAGTTGAAGTGATAACCCAGGCCCATTACCTGCACGAGCAGCGGATTCAAGACTGAATAGACGTTGTAGGGCGAAATATCAGGAATGCCGCTGATCAGAATGTCGCACTGACCGCGCACCGGAATCGCGTACTGTTGAAATCCCTTCTCGATTATCTTTTCATGCACCGGCTCGGTCTTGCCCGCAAAACAGGCCGTCATCTCGTATTGCGCCGGCATCGAGTGGAGCAGTTTGCGGCGCGCGGGCCGCGGCAGCCTGCTCATCGTGTAGCGCATGGCTTCAAACTTCATGCGATCGAAAGCCGTGAAGTCGTCCTCGTTCTTGGTTAGAAAATCCATGTCGCCTTTGTACATGCGATTGTTGATGGCGGTCTCGATGTGAAAGACGTTCAGGTGCTGATCGACAATCTTGCCGAGCCGCCCGCACTTGTTGCTCAGCTCCGAACGCGCGGGATCCATGTAGCTGTCGGAATCGCGAATCGTCTGCGGGTCGTGATGGGCGCGCAGCGATTCGTAATCGCAAAGACCGACTGCGACGGATTTGTGTCCGCCGTCCATCGGCACAAAGTTGATGTTGGAATAGATAAGCAGATCGCTTTCGGCAGCGCGGCGATTGAGCGCAAGCGGCTCTTTGTGCCGCGTCTCGCCAATCTTCAGCATGCCTTCCTTCCATTCGGCGTCATGGTTGTAATAGCGATCGGGATAGAACTCGTCGTAGATCTTCTGTCCTACCATCCGCTTCATCTCCCACGGCGTCATCTTGCGGTGCAGGGAATTCGCGATGATGATGTGCACGTCATCGACGCCATGACCGGCCAGCATGTCCAGCACTATTTCCAGAACCGTCTGGCGAATGTCGGGTGTGGCCATCGGGGGAAGCGGCAAACTGATATCGTCCACCGCAATCGTGACTTTCATCCCCGGCTCAAGCTGCGCGAACAGCGGATCGCAACCAAGCGGGTGATTCAGCGCATAGCGAATCGCCGCTTCTCGGTTCGGCAAGCCCTTGACCGGTGGATTGGGATAAAGCACGCGCGTCCCGACCGGCAGATCTTCTAGAATGAAGTCTTCGCCGGAGGGCATGATGCGCGGCGCGCTGTCGCTATCGATGTAAACGATCGATTCGTGGGTTTTTCGTCGAAGTTGTAGGGCCATAGTTATCGTCGGCGGTCTATTTCAAATTTAGGATCGGCCAATCGTGATGCAGCGCCGTCTGGCGCAGGCGCAAATCCGGATTCACGGCGGCCGGATGGCCGACGATCGACAACATCGGCAGATCGCTGATGCTGTCAGAGTAAGCAAACGACTCGCTGAGACTAATCCCTTCATGCTCAGCGAACGTCCTAATCCACGAAGCTTTAGTTGCGGACGCCAGCACCGGCGGCAACAAACGTCCGGTCGCCACCCCTTTCACAAACTCCAGACGGTTGGCGACATAGTCTGTGATTTCCAGATACTCCATCAACGGTTTTACTGAAACATCCAGCGCTCCGGTGACCACGACCTGGCGCAGTCCGAGGCTCCGCGACTTTTCGATCAATTCAAAAGCACCGGGATAGACCGCCGGCTTGAGCACCTTTACGAACAACTCGTCAGCAAAGTAGCGCATCCGATCCTCAGTCTCGCCTTTGTAGCGCTTGAAAAAGAGATCGTTGAAAACTTTTCGGCTATACTGATCGCTGACGGCAAACAGGGGAACGCTCAAGAGAGTGGCAGCGCTCTTGGTGAAACTGCGAAGCAGGCTGGGTTGGTTCCGCGCATAAAAACCGAGCGTATGAACCAGGTTCGTGCTGACCAGGGTTCCTTCTAAATCGTAGAATGCTGCTGCCGCTTTCACTGGTTCGCATCTCTGTTCAGGGTCAAGAGGGGCTCAAATATAACCCATCCCCGTCGAAATCGGAAGCGAGATTTTGTGTGTATGCTATGACTATACAATATGGACAGTTTAAGCGGGCCGGGACGCTCGGCAATGGGCAAAAGGCCCGAAATCTGGGGCTTTGCTTAGCAGCCCTTTCTTTGTTGTTTGCGGCAACTTCTTGTCGAAAGAGGACCGAGGCGAGTAGCGATCCCTCACCTGCGCGACCCGCAGCCGACGCAATTGCTGAGGCAGATACGCTCTACGCTGGTCGCGGGGACCTGACAAGAGTTCGGCAGGGTCTGGTTGCGCTTCGTCAGGCCCAGGCGGGAGAATCGAGTAATTATGAAATGGCCTGGCGGCTGGCCAAGTTCAATTATTATCTTGGTTCACACAGCCCGGATGACGCAGAGCGCGACAAGGCGTTTCGCGATGGTGTTGAAGCTGGCAAGCTCGCCGTGAAGTTGCAGGACGGTAGACCCGACGGCCACTTTTGGCTGGGCGCAAACTACGGAGGCAGCGCCAAAATAAGCATGCTTGCGGGGCTGTCAGAGATTGACGAAATCAAGCGCGAAATGGAAGCCGTCATCAAGCTCGATGAAAAGTATGAAGCGGGCAGTGCGTACATGGTTTTGGGCCAGGTTTACCTCGAGTCCCCTAGGTTGCTTGGCGGGGACACGCAAACGGCGATTGAGTATTTCCAAAAAGGACTACGGTTCGGGCCGAATAATTCGTTGCTGCGATGGCATCTGGCCCAAGCTTACGCCGACGCCAATCGGAAAGAAGACGCGCGGAAAGAGATTGAAGCCCTGCTGGCAATGAAGGTTGACCCCGCCTACGAGCCCGAGCAGAAGGAGGCGGTGGAAAAGGCGCGGAAGCTGGCTGAGAGGCTTAGGTAGATAGGATTAGGAAAAGTGGCTATGGCTTGCCCTTCGCTTTCTTCAATTCCTCAAGTGTGCGCTTGAGCTCTTCCAGTTTCTTCCCGGCGTCTGCAAGTTTGCCCTCTGACGTCAGACGTTGATATTCCTCAAACTCCTGCACTGCGCGATTGATCAATTGCTCGGTATTCTGCGTGGCAGCTTGCGGCGACGGCGAAGGCTGGGCCGAGGGATTGGCTTTCGCCTTTGCCTGCGCCGCTTGCCCTTCGGTTGAAGGCTTAGCGCCTTCGCCGAACAAATTAGTCAGAGCCTCGTCGAAGTTGGCGCCGTACGCGAGCCGGTCCTGGGTTGCCAGCACCACCAATCGCAACTCGGGCATGGGACTGCGGTCAGCCTTCAAATAAACGGGCTCCACGTAGAGTAGTGAGCGACCGATGGGAATGACCAGAAGGTGGCCGCGCTGCACGTGCGAGCCTTGCTGATTCCAGAGCGTGAATTGCCCTGAGAGCTGCGCGTTTTGATCTATGCGTGCTTCGATCTGAAGCGGGCCGTCAATCAGACGCGATTTCGGAAAGTTATAAACCAACAACGAGCCGTAGGCGTCGCCGTCACAACGACTGGCCATCCAGCCGATCATGTTGTTTCGGCTCGCGGGAGTAAACGGAAGAATCTCGACAAACTCGGTACCCACTTTCTCGCCGGGCAGTTGCATCAGCACAAAGTAAGGCTCGATCGCCTGCTGTTCCTGCTGTTGATTTTGCTGGTTCAACCCTACTTGTTGCGCGACGGTCCAGAGGTCTTCGCGCTGAAAAAACGCGCTCGTATTCTGCGTGTGATAAAGACCAAAGACGTCGCCCTGAACCTTGATCAGCGTTTCGGGATATCGCACATGCGCGCGCAAGTCTGCGGGCATTTCGGCGGCATCGCGAAAGAGCGCGGGAAAAGTGGCGCGATAAGTTTGAATCAAAGGATCCTGCGAATCGAAGACGTAAAAACTCGCGGCGCCGTTGTATGCGTCAATCACAACCTTGACGCTGTTACGGATGTAGTTGATTGTCTTCTCGCCGGCCTGATAGTGGCGCGAATACGGATAGTTGGCTGACTCCGTGAACGCGTCGATGATCCAATAGAGCCGGCCATCGTTGCTGATGACCATGTAGGGATCGTTGTCGTAAACCAGAAACGGCGCCACGCTATCAACGATGTCCCGGATGTTTCGATGAATCAGGGCGCGGCTGTCGGGCGTTACGTCATCTGAAAACGGCAGCTTCGTTAAATCATCCAATGCCCACGCGAGCAACGAGCGACGCAGCAACCCGCCGAGGCGAATGCCTCCGGTTCCTTGGTAGCTGGTGAGGTTGTTTGCCTCTCCCTGTGGATAGTTAAACTCCATTCGCTTCGTGTTGACGTAGACGTTCGTGTTCGTTTCTTGTCCAAAGTAGATCTCAGGCCGATTAACCTTGACCTCAGGGGCGGTTGATTCAAGCGGCATATTCGACAGCACAAACTTCGGCATGCCTTCAGGGGTGAATCCGTTTGCCGTATTCATCGTCAAGCCGTAGCCGTGCGTATAGATCAGCTTTTCATTCACCCAGTTGCGCGACTGCTCGGGCAGTTTCTCTGAATTGATCTCGCGTGTGGCCAGCATCATCTGCCGCTTTTCGCCGGCGATTGTGTAGCGATCCACGTCAACATCCGTGAAGTCGTAATACGTGCGAATGGCCTGAATTTGCGTCAACGTATCCTTGAGCGCGCGCCAGTCCCACAAACGAATGTTTTCCAGCGTGGGCCGATTGTCTGACAGCGCGAAGGATTCGGAGGTGTTTTCCGCGTCATAGTTTCGTTGTTCAATGCGGTCGATCCCGAATGCGCGGCGCGTCCAGGCAATGTTCTGTTCGATGTAGGGCGACTCACGACCAAGCTCGTTTGGCTTGACGATAAAACTTGTAACGTATGCTGGTATCAAAACCGTTCCAATCACATAAACGACGATAGGAATGGCGACAGCGACGATCAGTACGCGCACGCGCCGCATCGCAAAGGCATTCACCAGGCAGATCACAGTCGCCAGAATCAAAGCGCCGGCGACCCAGAACAATCCGGGAAGCAGGTAATTCGCTTCCACATAAGTGACGCCGGAAAACGGTTGATGATCTTCCCAGAGATACGGATAGCGCGACAGCAAAACACTCCACGCGAGCGTCAGCAAAAGCAAGGCCAGCGTGCACGAAACCGCGGCCAGGCTCGTCTTGCGTGCCCGGGCGATCGAGCCCGCCGTTGAGAGTCCCTGCTGCGTAACCGCAAGCAGCGCGTACACGATCGCGGCAACCAGGAGGACGACGGAAAGAGAGAACAGCCAATTAGTGACGACTTCGTAAACCGGGAGCGTAAACAGATAAAAGCCAAGGGGCCTGTGAAAAACCGGATCGGTCAGTTCAGTCGGGACTTGATGAGAATAGAGAGCAAAGCGCCTCCATGCCTCGCGCATTCCAAATCCGAATATTAATCCCGCCAGCACGGAGACGATCCAGGCGAGCGGCCGCAAGAAACGCGCGGGAGAGATACTGACAGGTTGCTGATTGATCAGAATCGTGCGGCGATCAAACGCGAACGGAGCGAAAGCTCGTTCGATCAACCAAAACCCGCCGCGCAAGATGACGACCGTGAGCAGGAAGAAGATCACGAACAGCTCGATCTTTAACCTGAACATGTACCAGTAGACGGGCGCGTAGCCGAGCGAGCCAAACCACAGCGCCGAAACGTAGATCGATAAACCGCGCGAGGCAAGAAACACCAGCGCCACGATCGCCAGAATCAGAAACCACCACCAGCGACGTTTGCGGCGTGGCTTGCCCGGGCTAACGTCGATGATCTCGCCGTTTGCGTCCAGAGGAATTGGTTTGCCCACTTAGCGCTTAGCATACGCCCAAGACACGCGCTGCTCAAAGGCCATTTGGTCTTCCCATTCGTCTAAAGAAAGTTTGGCCGGGCGCCAGACGATTTCCGTCCCGCAAGGAATTGATCGAACGCATTGGCATGCAATGCGTCGAATGATAGACTCGTCACGCAACGCTGCGTGGCCAGTCATGCTTTCGCCGGAAACGATTTTACAGGGACGCTACCGCATTATTCGCCAGCTTGGTCAGGGTGGCATGGGCGCCGTGTACGAAGCGGTGGACCAGCGGCTCGATACGACCGTCGCACTGAAAGAAACCCTCTTTACCGACGAGAAACTGCGCAAGCAGTTCGAGCGCGAAGCGCGTCTGCTGGCGCGAATGCACCATCAGGCGCTGCCCCGCGTGAGCGATCATTTCAACGAAGGTACGGGGCAGTTTCTGGTTATGCAGTACATTGCGGGCGACGACCTTTCTGAAATGCTGGCGCAGCGCAACGGTCCTTTTCCGCAGGAGGAAGTGCTTGTCTGGGCCGATCAGCTGTGCGATGCGCTCGACTATCTGCACACGCAGGATCCTGAGATCATCCATCGCGATATCAAACCGCAGAATCTGAAGTCGACCGCGCGCGGTCAGGTTGTGCTGCTCGACTTTGGCCTGGCGAAAGGATCGGCCGGGCAGATGTCGGTGGTGACGACCTCGGCGAGTATCTTCGGTTACACGCCGAATTACGCGCCGCTCGAGCAAGTACAGGGCTTGGGAACTGACGCGCGCAGCGACATCTACGCGCTGGCGGCGACGCTGTTTCATTTGCTCACCAACGTCAAACCGCCGGACGCACTCAGCCGCGCCGGGGCAATTATAAACGGCCAGCCGGATCCTTTGCCTCTGGCTAATACAGTTGATGCGCACGTCAGTCGAGCAGTCGCCGCGGTACTCAATAAGGGCATGTCGCAGAAGCGCGACGATCGGTTTGCGTCAGCCGCATTGATGCGCGAAGCATTTCGCGTAGCGAGCATGTCCGGGGCGGAACTCGGCGACGCGGAAACTGTTTTGGCTTCAGGAGCCGCTGCATACTCAGGAGCAAGTACGGTCGCTTCCGACAAATCGACGAAGCTGCTGGGCGAACAAACCCAGGCTGGCGGCAACGAAGCGCAGACTCTGCTCGCCGCCGACGCCACCAAGTTTCGCGGCGCCACGGCGCGCGGTGAAACTGTTACCGCCGTCCGATCGATGTCTGGCCCGAAACGATCGCGTATATGGTTAGCGGCCGTCTTTTTATTGGTCCTGATCGCGGGAGGCGCGGGTGGATTCTACGTTTATC
>DASZZL010000101.1:0-30896 GCA_035545035.1 Pyrinomonadaceae bacterium | reverse complement strand
CATTCACACCTGGCTTCAGCCAGGTGGGGGAATGCTACCCACTTTCACCGAACCGTTTTAACGGTTTCAAGCGCCTTATGGCACTGTAACCAAAAAGAGCAAACCGTTGAAACGGTTCTGCGTCTTGATAAGAAGCTGCGTGGTCACCGGGCTGAAGCCGCGATGTGAATGAGAGGTCCGAAATGCAAACTGAACCAGTACCTGCCTCGAAGGAAAGAAATACGGAGTACCGGTGAGCGTGATAGTGAACCGTTACAGCATAGTCGCAGCCACATTCGTCTGAAAACGCGGACTCTCAAATCAGAAAACGCCGTCCGCAGCGAATTCAAGCCCGCCGACTTCCCGTTCTACCGTATCTTCATTGTTGGATCGCCGAAGAGGATCCAGGTGCGCCGGACATCGAGGTCGTCGGTGGCAGTTTTACTCTGGCGGCTGGCATCGCCGATCGCGATCGATGGGCTACTGTACAGCAATTGAAACATGCGGTGGCCCATCTGATGCTGCGGACCGGCGACGGTCAGACCTGAGGAAGCAAAGCTCGCCACAGCGCCGCCGTTCGGTGCTTTCAGCAAAGACTCGGCGATGCAAGGCAGCACCGGATCGGAAAAAAAGCCGTTGAGGCAATCCATCACTACGACGAACGGCAGCCGGCTGCCGTTTATCAACGCCGTGGCGTCGCTTGAAGTAAAGACGAATCCGGCCCAGAAGTCCACATTACCGTGGCCCGAGTAGTTGACCAGCGCCGGGCCTGCGTTGAATTTGCTGATGATATCGTTGCGCTGGGCAGCGTCGGAACCTGCCTGGTGACGATAAACTCTCTGCACGTTCATGCTTGCAGGCAGGACTTGAATGAGTTGCTCGTCGAATGCCTCAAAATCGTAACCCACCGGATTGTCTGCTACCATCATCGCCGATTCTGGATTAGTCGGCGGAATGAAGTTCACAATCTTGGAAACGACCAGATTTGCTTCCGCTAGCGTGCGCACCGGCAAACGACCTACTGCCAGCTCAGGCACGCCGTCGCCGTCAAAGTCAGCGAGGCTGTCGTCGGAATCGGCTTCCATAAGAGCTGTATCGACATGCTTCGACGGTACCAAATCCCAATTGCCCTTCCCCAGATAATTGCGCGGATCGTAACTGGCATCGCCGACCAGGAGCAGATACCGCGGTTTCTTCGTCCAGGTTGTATAAGCCAGCAAAAGGAAATCCTTAATCGCCTGCGCCGAGTGCGCACCGTAACTGAATTCGTCAAAGACGTCTTCCACATTGACGACGGCGACCGAAAAGCCTTGCGCCTGACGTTGGCTAATCAGGGGTGCGAGCGCGGGGATGAAGTCCTTATAAGAAATGATCAGCAGATCAGCCGCGTTCGTGTTGAGGTTCAAAGTCGAAGGTTGATTCAGGGTGAGCGATGCGGCCTTAGAGAGTTGCGTGTCCGGCAAAGCAATCAGGCGCCGGCCCTTGCCGCGTTGTCCAGCAGGAATCGTGACGGCATAGCCCGTGCCACTGGTCTCGACGATCGGTCGAATTTCCTGCACGGAAGTCAGATCGGACAAGTCGAGCACGCGAATGTTCGGGATGGTGAAGCCGTCCACACGCGCAGTCTGCGTTGACTTGATACTGAATTGCAGAGAGTTGTTGTCGGCCTTCAGGATATGCGGAAAAGTCAGGCGCACGTAATCAACCAGACTGGCGTCCCGGCCTGCGGCTACCGGGAGCAACTTCACGGCGTTGTCGCCTTCAAGCAGCAATGAAACTGAAACCGGGAATGTCTGGACCGCAGATTTCTGATCGAAGAAAGTAATAGTTCCTATAAATGCGCCGTTGAGAAAGGCGTTGACCTGATGAAGCTGAAGCGTGACGCCCTGGAGCGAAACGGTGAGCTGAGCCGTGCCGGCCGAAGCCGTATCAGCATTGTGTAGCGTCAGTGTTAGCGGCGCCGGATCACCCGATATAATTTCGCCGTAGAAGTTTTCTGCGTCGCCATTCAAGGCCGGAGCGTAATAGATCATGCGGTCTGTGCGCTCGACCGTGTCAATGAAAGCTGGCGCTGGAAGGACACTCATCGTCGCGTGGTTCCAGCGGAGAGAACTGGAATGGTGACGACGATGCCTGCGTCGGCGGGATCTCTTTCGGTTAACGGCATTGCGTCGGCGGGCTGAGGGTGCGCGCACGGTCGGGTTGTCTGCCCGCTCCTCTATGAGCTTAGTATTGCGAGTGGTTCCGAACTTCCCATTGGTCGGACTCTTTGCAGGCGTGTCCGTCCGCTCAATACCGGGAGCAGGCTTGGATTCGTTTTCAGTGAGGCTTCCGATCGAAGAATCTCCAATCGACGACGCGCCTGAGCTGCTGGCGCCGACACTCGTTGCGCTTTCCCTCTCAGCTCGGGTGCTGCCCAAGTCGACTTCGGCCGATCGGCCACGAATGTTGCTGCCGGACCACGCTTCAGTCACACTACGGAACCAGGCGAGTGGCGTTTGAGGCGTCGGCTTGGCCCCCGCTGGTTGAGGCGTGGGAGTAGCCTCGATATGCAACTCGCCAAACCGGCCGATGCGCTTTCCCGGTTGCGCGCCGTTGAGTAACCAATAGATCTGTGTGTCCGTCGAAGCTACATCAAGACTCTGGCCCCAGAACTGGACGTAGTCTGCTGAAGTCAGAGCGCCCGTGTCGCGGCTGACGCGAATGGCAATCTCAGTTGCGTTGACGAACATGCGCAGGTTGCGGGCGTTGCCCGTGACATCGAAACCCGCGGCCGCCATTTCAGCTTGTGTGATGTGATACCAGCCGGTCGCGCGGACGCCAATCTTCAGCGCTGGCTGGTTAGCTATGGCCCACTGGTCTGTGAGTGTTCCGGCGGGGACTGCTTCTGCCGAGTTTTGACGAAGTAGACTCTCGACTGTTTCAGGCAACTCGCTTTGAATGGTCGTGGCGCGCGACGCGGCGCCGAGATTGCCCAGCAGTTCTGATTGCGATCGCATCGGCAACACATTGCTCCAAACCGGCGAAACCGGACCGTGGAGCAGGGCTTTGCCACTGATATCGACGTCTTCGAGGTAGTATTGGCAGTCGAGTGTGCCTGCCGGATCAAACCATGAGTAAGAAAAGCCGGCTTGCAGTGGATTTCCCCGACCGGCGATCAAGGCTGAGCCGGCAATGATCCCCGGATTGAGTTGTTCGCGCCGGCCGTTGCGTTCGCGATAGACGTTGAAGCCAAGATTGTCGATCTCGAATCCGGTGCGCCATTCGATGAGCACGCCGCCATTAGCGGCAGTGGCTTTGACCTGTGTGAGGGCGAGTTGCGTCGCGCCGACTTGCTTCGCATCGCGCAACCTCGATGGCGCAGAAGCGGCAGCGCCAGGCGGAATCAAGGGAGACCAGAAAACCGCAGCCGCGAGGATTGCAATCACAGGGCGAGTTCGAAATGGAAAACCGGAAGACATGATCTCATTATGACGCGTGAATTATCTGTCGGGAGATGAGGCTAAGACAACTATAAAAGTGGGTCATGCACCCCACACGCAAGTCAAGAAAGTAATTCAACACGCTAATTTCGTCACCCAAGACTATTACAGGGCTGGCGGCGCGTCAATTGGTTCCTGCCCTAAATGCTTTGGCGGATCACCCCCCGCTACCGCAGGCGGAATGACAATCGTTTAGTAGTTCGTAAGGATGGCTTCCAGCGCGAAGCCCATCTACTGCAGGCGTGCGCACGTCTGAGCGATGAGGTCAGTACCAACCGCGTGAGCCGGATGGATCAAACAGTCAAGCTCCGGCAGATCGTCCCCTTGACCACTGACCGGGTGGTACTGACTGCTCAGCGCAGCTTGAAAGAGTTCTCGGAATAAGTTGGCTCATTTGCAACCCGTAGGGTTTGCTCGAAAGTAGCCGGACGTCGGAGCGTAGCGAAGTCCTCCGGTTAACAACGAGTCGTGGGCCGCACCCTGGAGGGGTGCCGGAGAGTCTCGCACCCTTTCAGGGTGCCAATCATTTTTCCGAATCGCCTCCGGGTGGTCTGCGCTTCGCTCCGACCACCGGCTGCTATCTGGCAGCCTTCCAGGCTGCGAGAATGCGCAATCGCTTCGGGCGCGAAACCATCTGCTGCAGGCGGCCGCGGGTCAGCTCGATCATCTCGGGAACCGCCAGCCATCCGCGCCCGCCTTGCGATCTCAGATCAAAACTTCTCACGCAGCTTGCGGTAGGTCGTCGGCAGGTCTTCTGGGAGCACTCGCGTCTCACCAACCGTTGACATGAAATTCGTGTCGCCCGTCCAGCGTGGCATGATGTGCATGTGCATGTGGTCGGCGATGCCGGCTCCCGCAGCACGTCCCAGATTCATTCCGATATTGAAGCCTTGCGGGTGGTAAACCTCGCGCAGTGCCGTCTGACAGCGCTTGGCGAGTTCCATCATTTCATCGGTCGTCTCTTTTGGCGCGGAGTCAAACTCGCCCAGATGATCGTAGGGAGCGATCATCAGGTGACCGCTGATGTAAGGATACAGGTTGAGAATTACAAAGTTATGGCTGGCCCGATGCAGCACGAAGTTCTTTTCGTCATCGTCGGGGTTCTTTTGGACTTCGCAGAGTATACAGCCAGCGCCCTCGGCCATATCGGCGCCGACGGCCGCGATGTAGGCATGCCTCCAGGGGCTCCAGAGTCTCTCCACAGAAAACCAATCCCAATAATTGAGTGACGGTCTTGCGGCCGGTTTCGGTTTCTATTGCCGGCTTGCCGCTTAGCTTAGCGAGGGAGCCGAGGCCTTCTCGTTAATCAGTTCTTTCAGTTCCTTGCCGGCCTTAAAGTAGGGAACGCGTTTCGCGGGAATGCTGACCGGCTGGCCGGTTTTCGGATTGCGACCGCGGCGGGCGCCGCGTTCGCGCACGCGAAAGCTCCCGAAGCCACGCAATTCAATCTTCTCGCCCTGATTCAAACTTTCGACAATGCTTTCAAAGACTATCTCGACCAGTCGCTCAGCGTCCTTCTTGGTGAGTTCAGCAGCGTTAGCTACGTCATCGACCAGATCAGCTTTAGTCATGCATTCACCTCGCTCGCGCAAAAGCCCTGGGTCCTAAGACCGGTGAACTAAATTTGCTGGAACCGTTCGCAGCAAGATAAGGACGGATGCCGCTTAGGTTATCAGAACGGCCAAACGACGGCAAGAGTCAACCCACTGTTCACCCAACAGCTTACGACAGTCGAGGGCTGCGAGCTTTCCGCAGGCGGAGCGGACCCATCTCGGATTGAGAACGCTATCCTTCGCTCTGTTCTTCGTCCGCTTTTTCTTCCGCTTTTTCGTCGGCTTTTTCGTCCGCTTTGCTCGCACTTCCGAAATCGGCCAATTCACCGAGTGAGGCCATGCCGCCTTTGGCCTCGGACGTATAAACCTTGGTTTCCGCGACGGGTTCGTCGTGGCTGGCGGCCCGAGCCGATAAGCCGATCTTTTTGTTCTCAGAATCGATGCGAAGAATCCTGAATTCCATTTCCTGACCAAGTTGGGCCGCGTCTTCCGGCTTGGCCACTCTCTCGTCAGAAAGCTCTGAGATGTGGCACAAGCCCTCGAGATTGTCGCCCAGCTCGACGAAAGCACCGAAGCTGGCAAACCGCGCAACCTTGCCTTTAACGACATCGCCCGGTTTGTGCGAGGCGACAAAATTGTCCCACGAATTCGGTTCGAGGTCTTTAATCGACAGAGACATGCGCCGATTGTCGGCATCGATGCCGGTGATCACGGCATCGACCTGTTGACCTTTCTTGAGCACTTCGCCGGGATGCTTGATGCGGCGCGACCACGAAATATCCGAGACGTGCACCAGGCCGTCCACGCCATCTTCAATTTCGATGAAGGCCCCGAAGTCCGTAAGGTTGCGAACTCTTCCATGAACTCGGCCGCCAACCTGAAAACGTTCACCGAGCGTCTTCCACGGATTCTCCTGAATCTGCTTCATCCCCAGGCTGATTCGTCTCGCCTTTGGATCAACGCCGAGCACTTCCACTTCAACCGCATCGCCGGGACCGACGAGCTTGCTGGGATGCTTGACGCGTTTCGACCAGCTCATTTCAGAAACGTGCACCAGACCTTCAACGCCTGGTTCCAACTCGATGAAGGCGCCATAGTCGGTAACACTCGCGACCTTTCCGGGCAGGCGCGAGCCGGGCGGAAACCGTTCCTCGATCGTTTCCCACGGATCGGGAAGGAGCTGTTTGTAGCCGAGTGAAACCCGTTCGCGCCCACGATCGAATCTCAACACCTTTACCTGGACCGAGTCGCCCACCTTAAAGAGTTCTCCAGGGTTTTGCAGGCGACCCCAGGACATGTCGGTCACGTGCAGCAATCCATCAAGCCCGCCAAGATCGACGAAGGCGCCATAATCGGTAAGGTTCTTGATCTGGCCTTCAACGATGATGTCTTCTTCGATGTGACCGAGCGTCTCGTCTTTGCGGCCGGCGTTACGCTCTTCCAGCACCGCCTTGCGCGACAGCACAACGTTTGAGCGCTTGCGATTGAGCTTGATAACTCTTGCTTCGATCTCCTGTCCGCGCAGCGAGTCCAGGTTGCGCACCGGACGAACGTCAATCTGAGAGCCCGGCAGAAATGCCGAGATGCCATCGACATCAACCCGCAGCCCGCCCTTGATCCGCTCTGCGATGCGGCCCTTAACAGTGGTTCCGTCGTTGAAAGCTTTCTCGAGCGTGTCCCACGCGCGCAGGCGCACCGCGTCGGCCCGCGAGAGCAGCGGGAAGCCCTCGCTGGTTTCCATGTTCTTGACCAGCACGTCAACCTCGTCGCCGCGCTTAACGGTAATCTGGCCATCTTCCATGAACTCATTCTGATCGACTATGCCTTCGGACTTGTAACCAAAGTCGATAACTACGCCGCGCTCGGTGATCCCAACCACGGTTCCCCGCACCACTTCGCCTTCCTGAAGCGCCGACTGTTCCTGCTCGAATTGATCGAGCATGCTGCCAAAGTCTTCGCCGGAAGGACGAGCCTCCTCGTCACTCTCGCGCTGGCTGGCGACGGCCGCCGATGAGCCCTGCGTGTCGACTGTGGTCGCGGTCGGTTGGTTGGGGGCGGATGTTTCCGCGGGTTTCGTTTCCGTTGACGATTCGTTCTGGTCGGCTGCGCCGATGTTAGACATGGTTTCTTCGGTGGACATGAACACTCCTGCTCAGCAGATTGCCTGGACGCGTCTCAGAGCTTCGCGCGCCGATCCGACCGTGGCAGCGTAAATCTTCGTGCTACCTTGGGCGGCCCTTTTCTTATCGGCGATTGAGTCGGAATATGGGATGAGAGGATGCGAGCCTTAAAGAGTGGAAAAGAAGGTTAATGTTTTCGATTTCCGTTGTGCCCGTAGTCACCAGCCTGATCCGACTAATCACCGGCCGCATGACCGGATCGATTCGGAATTTACACGTCGCCGCGAGTGAGTGTCAAGGCGACTGCCGAGTTTGGATTTGAGAACTGGTGACGAATTCTACGGAATGGAGTTCAGCGAAGCTTCATTCCCGCGCGCGACGACATAGACTCCGGCTGAATGCGAGCCCACGAAAAGCGTGTTCTGATCACGAGTATCAAGCGCCAATGCCCAGATGCGCATGCTCGGCAGACGATGCTCCCGAGAGTCTATGCGAGCCCAGGTGGTGCCGCCGTCAGCCGAACGATAAACGCCGCCGCCCAACTCAGCGTTTTGATCGTTCTGATAGGCGTTGCCGACAAAAATCTCGTTGCCGTTGCGCGGATTAATCAGGATGCTGGTGAAATCGCCAAAGGGAAGATTTCCTCCGCGCCGCGACCAATGATCGCCGCCATCGTGCGATAAGTAGAAAGCTTGCTTGGTTCCCACGTAGATGAAAGCGGAGCGTTGCTGATCCTGGACGATGCTATTGACCGGAGACGTGGCCGGGACACCGCTAACCTGCTGCCAGGTTTCCCCTGTGTCGCGCGAAACCAGCACGCCGGAGGTTGCCGTGCCCACAAAAATCACCGATGGATTTTGCGCACTGGTCGAAATACTGGTGGTGCGGGGATCGAGGCCGCGACCGTAAGAAATGCGGTCCCATCCCTGAGCCGGATCGAGCGCCCGGTACAGTCCATTGTTCGTCGCGGCCAGCACGCCCGGATGCCCGGAGTGATCCCGAAACTGGACGATTGCATTGATCGGATCTGAAATGCTTGGCACACGCACTGCGACGGAGGCCGCGGTGGAGTTGCCATTAACACCAAGCGCCGCGAGGGTGGCATTATCAAGTTGTCCGGTGGACGGCAAGTACCGGTCGGATTGGAACCTCCCGATCGCGGCGACGGTACGCGGACCCAGTTGTCCATCAGAAACCCCAATTTCATACCCCGCGCGCTCCAGGGCTTCCTGTGCACGACGCACGACGTCACCCGCCATCAACTTCACGGTTGGCCGCACCGCGGCCGTTGATGTCCCACGATTTCCCGCAGGCGCAGTCGTATTTGCCTGCGCTCCCGATCGCCGAGCGCCGGCGCGCCCTGGTCGCTTTCTCGCCGGCGCAGGCGCCGGCAGTTTCCGCGCAGACATCGGCGCCCACGAAGCTCCTCGATCGACGGATCGATACATTCCCAGATTCGTGCCGAGGTAAATTACGTTGCCGTTACTTTCGTCCTGCAAGATCGAATAACCCATCAGGCGCGGTGGCATGTTGCGCATCGAAGGCGACCAGGTCGCGCCTCCATCACTACTGACAAAGAAAAAACCGCCGCCAGTAGCCGTATTGATTGTCGTCGCATAGATGCGACCGGCAGTCTCGCGATCCGGCACAATCGAATTCACAAAGCGACCGCTATAACCATTGTTGCTCGGAACAAAGTTCTTGCCTCCGTCAGTCGACACCATCACTCCGTAGTTGTTGGTGCCGATGTAGATCGTATTCGGATTGCGCGGATGCACGGCAATCGAATTGATCTCGATCTGCCGCGAAGTGGTTACCATCCAGGAGTTGTTGTCGCCGCCCTTTGCCGAGCGCCAGAATCCTTCAGTCGTTCCCGCGAAAACCAGTCCCGGAACCGAAGGATGCTGTAAGATCGCGCGCGTCCGGCGCGACTGTGAGGGAATGCCTTTAACCTTGCTCCAGTTCTCGCCGGCATCGCGCGTCTCATAGATTCCGCTGCACGCCGACATAATCACGTGGTCCGCATTGCGAGGGTCGATGTTAATTGCAAAGATGTCCGAATCGTCGATGATGCCCTTGTTGATGATCCTCCAATTCTGTCCACCGTCAGTGCTCTTGTACGGAAGATGCCAGGTGCCGGCGTAAATCACGTTCGCGCTTCGTGGATCGATGGCCAATGACTCCACGTCAATCAGATCTGGCGTGCGACTTGTCGGCAACGGGCTCCAGGTCTCGCCGGAATCCTGAGAGCGAAATATCCCGGTAATCGTGCCGGCCAACAGGACACTAGGATTCAGCTCAGATTGCGTCAGCGAATGCAGGGCTTCGTTTCTTAACTCGGGCGCCTCTCGCCATGTCAGCCCGCCATCCGTTGACTTGAAAAAGCCCCCCGGAACTTTGTGCCGGTGGGCGGCCACGTACAACACTTTCGAATTCCGCGGATCCACAATAATGTGATCGACAAACAAGTTGGGTCGGTTGAAATTTGTCAGCAGACGCCAGTTGTGGCCGGCGTCGGTCGAAGTGTAGAGCTGACCGTCAAGCGTGCCGAAGTAAAAGCGCTCGGGATCGTTCGGATCAACCACCAGAGCCCGCACATCGCCGCCTGTCGGTCCAGTGATCCGCCAGCTTGCCGAATATGCGGATCCTTCAGACGCAGCTCGAGCCAGGGTCCCAGCGCCGGCGGCTTCCTGGATAAGTTGGCCCGGCGCCAGGAAGGCGAGGGCAAGAACTGAAGGCAACAGTCGGGATGTTATTCGTTCCATAAGTCTCATTTCTTTCTCAACTTCATTGCTGCGGGGCGCTATTCGCTACGTGCGCCTTCGCCCCAAGAGCCGCATTATAACCTGTTCAGCTATTCTTTTCGATACCCTAGTCGAAACCCTTGCCGTTAGCCACCGCTCGGGCGCCGATTGCCAATTGGGATGAGCGAAGAAAAGCGAAGCGGGCGGTGCGTCCCTTTTGGGAAGCACCGCCCGCATTCGGAAGAAGGTCGCAACTCGATCAAGAGCGGCGAACTCTATCTACAGCCAACTCTACTCTTCGCCTCGACGATAAGGCTTTCGGCGATAAGTAGGTTTAGGTTTGACCTTGCACCCCGGACACGTTGACACCGTTGATGAATTTGTCGGTGTCGGCTTTCCTGAGCCCGTCGGGCAAACCCAGAGTTCAACCGTCAGTGTCTCGCGGCAACCACCGTTGACTATCGTGATACGACCACGATCAATTTGTCGGTTGTTGACCAGGTAATCCACCGCACGTTGCGCGCGCTGATCGGCCTCACCCTCGCACGAGCCGAAGATGACGTAGTAGCCCTGCGAACCTGGCTCGTTCTGAAGTTGAACCGCGAAGTTGTCAAGTCGGGCTTTCTCATCGTTGAATCGAAGGTCGCCGTACTCGTCAAACTTGCGACAGGCCTTCGTTGGCGTACCGATTGGCACCGAGCAAGACCAAGTCCTGGTACAGCTCGGATCAGGTCCACCTACCTCCACAGTAGCCGTGATGGTCGAACCACCCTTGCCGCTGGTGTCAACCGTGATCGAGTCGGTGCCCTGGCCACTAGTGATCGTGCCTGCTGATACCGACCAGTTATAAGTCGAAACAGGCGGTGTGCCCGCGCTTACTACCCTCGCGCTGATGGTGACGGGCGAACCCTCCATCACGCTGTCAGGACAACTGATGGTGACGTTCGGGCAAACTTTGTCCGGCACGCAATCCGGGCAGTTGGCAATCGTCACAGTGGTTGACGACGTTGAGATGCAACCACAGCCATCGTCAAATTCAACCGTAGCAGTGTACGTTCCCGGACCCACGCCGCTGAGATCCCAGCTTACGTTGGCGCCTTCACCGGTTACTCGGCCGCCCGTAACCGTGTAAGTGTACAGCAGAGTGTCGCCGTCAGGATCCGTCGCGTTAGCGGTTAGGCCAACGGACCTACTCGGATTGGCGGGACAGGCGTTGGATTGTGAATGCGTTCCTTCCGCGCACGGCAGAGTGATCGACGGGTTCGAAGCCGACAACGAAACTGTTGGCGGTTGGTTCGGCAGAATCGACGGCGCACGCGACTTGCGGTGACCAGCAAAGAATTGGAAGCCAAAGCCGTGCGGGTCTTCAGAGGGTTGGAAGCCGAGCGGAAATCCGTTAGACGTCGCCGCGACCGATATAGTGCCAGGAACAACGGTGACTACTCCTCGATCTCCCGGTTGTGGACAAGGAAGGGTTGGGCTTGATCCGACGCGTCTAACACACACGCCGTTTATGTTCGTTACTGAGTCGGTCGCGTCCTTGCTATTGAAGTGGTTCAGATCCTGTTGGTTCAGTTGCCTTCGATACCACGCACCGATGCCCCACCAACGCCTCGGATAAACCTTCAAGCCCACGAGAAACTCCACCGGACTGTTTTCAAACGCGTTGGGCGTGCGGCCTCCAACGTATTGCGTGGCTCGAAACTCGGCCATGGGCTGGAAGTGCTTATTGATCGGAAAGTCAAACCCGATACCGGAAATGAGCTCGTTCGGCCGATCCAGCAGAACAGCATCGCCATTCTTTGGATTGCTGTTGAGAATGTAGCCGAGGTTGGCTGAAAGGTTCACATGTTGACTAAGCCGTCCGTCGACAAATCCGATCAGGCCGAAATCGCCGATGTTGCCTCCAGGACTGGCTCCCCGCTGGAGGTCGTTAAACGAACTGGTAGCTTTGTCATTGTACCAGCGATAGAACGGTATGACGCCAACGCCGAACGGGTTGTTAGGAGCGGTCCAGCGCCATTTGGCGCCGGCCACAAAGTCAGTGAAGCTTGATTGACCATACAATCGATTGACGAATGGAGCATCAGGCAAGTACGACGGCGCGACAGTGAAACTGGTCGGCACAACAATCGGATTCAATGAGCCGGGGCTTCCCGGCGGACGGCAGTTGCCCGTTAACGCCGTGCACGGCAGCGTAAACGTCGCGAGCACTATGCCCGGCAGAATGCCGCCGACAGGTGACCCCATGCCCGGATAGTTACTGGCAGCGCCAAAATTCCCGTTGCCGCCGACTGGCGTTCCAATTTGAGTGGCGAATCCCGGGAATCCGAATTGGGTTGCGATGGCGCCTGGTCCCAGTCCGAAGTTTGGCCCTAAACCGCCGATGAACGGAGATTGCACGAACGGCTGACCGGCACGGTAGTAGACATTATATACAGGGTTTCCGTTGCCGGCCGGGAAGAATGGCGGACGGAATATCGCCGTGCCGGCGAGCGTGCCGACGTTCGGCCCTGACGGCGCGAGAATGATCGCCGGCCCAATGCCCAACCCTGTCGCGCTGAAGTACATCTGCGAGTTCGGCAGATAGAACGATGACAGGTTCTGCGGGTTGTTGACCTTGATGCCGCGATAGGCGTTGGTCTTGAAAAACAACTCGAGATGATCGTTCAAGCCGACATTAAAGCTCATCGGGTAATCGGTGATGTCAACATTACCAGGATCGCGATCGTAGTTGCTGTACGCGATACTGAATGTGTACTCTCCCTTGCGCAGCGTCGAGCCATCGTAGATCGTGAATAGACCCGTGGGACCTCCCACCGGGCCTCCCGTGCCAACCGACGGCGATTGATTCCTCGGATCGTTTTCCGATCTGGGCGTCTGCGCAGACACAACGGCCGACAAAATGAAAATGGCGAGCGCACAAAGCAGCACTCTGTTCGCGAGTCTCATCGCGTTCCTCCTGCGATATGGAATGAAAGGTTCATGCGACCGAGCCAGTGAAGACAAAGCAGCAGTTGAGTTCGATGTGATTGAATTGCTTGCTCGAAGCATCACGCCGCTAGTTACCCTTGGACACGGACGCTCAAACTACCAGCGTCAACTACAACGTTAACGAAACTGCTGCCGCTCGGCGCCAAGTTTTCGGCTAGTGGAGCGGCGCAACAGAGAGGGCGTAACATCCGTGGAATATCCGAAGCACCTCTCTAATGTTCTTAATACCTATTATTCTAGCGCTCCTTTATATGCAAACAGAGCGCTCATGTCAACTATCATTTCAACTATCATTTCAGGGTTCGCCCCGGACCGACTCGATTATCACTTCCTGAACTATCCCAGCGGGCCTGAAATACTGGCGGAGCCTAACATTACCTATAGCTGAAAATCAAGCCTTTTTCACAACTTACGGCGGTATTGTTTATGTTTTTTCCGTCACGCATAGATGCCCCGCATCCGGGTATCGTAGGCGACGCGGTCAATGGCCAACATGTAGGCCGCAGTCCGCGTGTCCACGGAATGCGCGTCGGCATAACGGCAGAGGTCGTTAAAGCTGGCCACCATCGTGTCCTGAAGCCTTTCGTTGACGACGCTCTCTCGCCAAAAATAACCCATTCTGTCCTGCACCCATTCGAAGTACGAAACAGTCACGCCGCCGGCATTCGCAAGTATGTCGGGGATTACGAAGATGCCTTTCTCGTACAGAATCTTGTCGGCCGCAGCGGTCGTTGGTCCATTCGCTCCTTCAGCCAGCACCTTGCATTTCAATCGTTCGGCGTTATGTGAGGTGATCTGATTTTCAGTCGCGGCCGGAATCAACACGTCGCAATCCAGCTCCAACAGTTCCGAGTTGCTGACGTATTCCGCCCCTTGGTAGCCCTCAAACGAGCGCGTCGTTTCCAAATACTTCAAAGCCGCGGCGATGTCGATGCCAGCCGGGTTATGAATCCCACCATGAACGTCAGATATCCCGGTCACTTTGAAACCTGCTTCGTGAAGCAGCAGTGCGGCGATGCCGCCAACGTTCCCGCTTCCCTGCACTACGACGCGCGTATTGGCCGGAGTCATCTTGAACCTCTTGGCTGCTTCGGTTACGACGATCAGCAATCCTCTGCCCGTGGCTTCACGCCGCCCCCGCGATCCACCGAGCTCGATCGGCTTGCCCGTCACCACTGCATTTACAGTATGTCGAGCGTGCATGGAATACGTGTCCATGATCCACGCCATCGTCTGCTCGTTTGTATTCATGTCAGGAGCAGGCACATCCTTCTCTGGCCCGATGAAATCAAGCAGCTCAGACGCGTAGCGGCGCGTCATTCGTTCCAACTCGCCGAGAGACATTTGTAGCGGGTCGCAGATGATGCCGCCCTTTGCGCCACCGAAAGGGACGTTAACTACGGCGCACTTCCAGGTCATCCACGCCGCCAGGGCGCGAATTTCATCAATGTTGACGTCGAGTGAATAACGAATCCCACCTTTTGCCGGACCGCGCGCAAAGTTGTGCTGCACGCGAAAGCCTTCGAACACCTGAATGCGGCCGGAATCCATTCGCGTAGGAATGTAAACCTTCAGCTCGCGATTGGGCACGCGCATCACCGCATAGAGATCGGGATCGAGATTGAGTAATTGCGCCGCGCGATCGAACCGCGACATCATTGACTCGAACGGATTGTCTTCCTTGATCTCTCGAATGTCATCGACTAGTGCAGTAGTCATAAGCAATCTCCGGCGACGAATGGTTCGAACAGCATCATTAAGTTCCTGGTCGGCGGAAAATGTTAACGCATGAGGTTAGCTGGCGCAACCAACGCATTCTAATCACTCGTGCTGATTTGGACGCAACGCAAAGACGCGTGCTAACATCGAAACCCAGCAAGCCAGAGCCAACGCCGGCTCAACTGTCCTGGACCAAAAGCGAAGCTAGAGATGCTTTTTCCGCCAAGCTCGCGCCGATTCCCTTTTGCGATAATCGCTTTCATCCTGGTTGCGGTGTGCGCTTCTGCCGCGGCGGCTCAAACGATTGACGTCACCGACGGCGAAAGCGATCCGGTAAAGCTGTTCGAACGAGCGCAGAACGCGCATGCGAAAGGCGACCTCAGCCGCGCGCTCGCTCTCTACGAAGCAGCAATCAAACTGCGGCCCGAGTTTCCCGAAGCGGAATATCAGCGGGGCGTGGCACTGGTGGCCCTCAAGCGTCCAACCGAAGCCGAGATTGCTCTTCGCCGCGCGATCGAGTTGCGCAAGGATTGGTCTCTGCCTTACAGCGCGCTGGGCAGCCTGCTCAGCCGTTCTGAGAAAGATAAAGAGGCCGAACCACCGCTGCGTCGCGCGATGCAGCTGGGCGCGGCGGATTTCACTACGCTTGATTCGCTTTCGACGGTTCGATGGCGAGCCGGCGATAAGCAGGAAGCGCTCGCGCTCTCTCAACGCGCGACTGAGGACGAAGGTGCTCCGGCCTCTGCGTGGACGTGGCGCGGAATATTAGAACGCGCGAACGGAGATTCGACGGCTGCCGTTACCAGTCTTGATCATGCTCTGCAAATGGAGCCAAAGAATGTCGCCGCTCTCCGTGAGCGCGCCGAAGTGCGTGTTGGCACCGGCGAATATGATCAAGCGATCGAAGATTTGAAAGCGGCTCTTTTGATCATGCCTGGTGACAAGGAGATCTCGCTGAGACTCGCACGCGTCTATGAACTCGCCGGAAAGAAAGACGAAGCTCAGCGTATCTACGAGGCGTTCGGGCAAGCAGTCGATCCGCACGCGCCCCAATCGGCGGGACCTCTTAACGTGGTCGGAAGCGCGGAAGACATCGCCGCAGCCAACGACGATGATCCAAAAGTTGCACAGCCGGCGCTGGAAAAATTGATCACCGCAAACCCGAAGAACGCTGCGTTGTTCGCACGACTCGGTGAAGTCACTCGCCGCTCTGATCCGCAGAAGAGCGCCGAAGCTTACCGCCGCGCCAACGAGATCGGTCCGCGAAACCCCAAATACGCGACCGGTTATGCCGCCGCTCTGGTCCAAGCGCGACGCTTCGCGGAGGCGGTTACGATCTTGCGACAAGTTATCGCGTCGGCGCCGAACGAATATGCAGCGCATGCCAACCTCGCGCTCGCTCTTTACGAGTTGAAGGATTTCCCTCAAGCTCTGCCCGAATACCAGTGGCTGGCAAACGCGCGGCCGGAAGGTGCGGCAACCTACTTTTTCATAGCTACGGCGCATGATAATCTCGAAGAGTACGAGCAGGCGCTTGAGGCCTACGAAAAGTTTCTGTCTCTGGCCGATCCGACAAACAGCAAACTCGAGATCGAGAAAGTTAATTTGCGTTTGCCCAAGCTTCGAGATCAAATCAGGCGTGGACAGGGCGTGAAAAAGAAAAAGAGCTGACGCTTCGCGCTCATTCGCCGCCTGCCCAAAGAGAATGCCAGGCTCATATCAACGCAGTTGGATATCGTTATCGTGCGGCGTTTTATTGTGTGCCGTATCAGGGGGAGCGTTGGCTCAGCAGCAGCCTCGCTCTCCACAATTGCCGGCGCCGCCGCCGATGAGGTTCGTCTCGCGTATCGAGCGCGACCAGCTAACTGCCGCCCGAGATCCAAAGTCGCGCATCCGCACGACGATCGATTTGGCCGCGGATCATTTGACCCGCGCCGAGTATCTCACTTCGGAGAAGAAATTCGCTCACGCGTCCGAAGAACTTGGCGGCTACCTGGGTTTGATTGACGACGCCGTGGGATTCATTGGCGGTTTGGCTCGCGACAAAACCAGCACCCGCGATCTCTATCGTCACCTGGATATTGCTTTGCGCGCGCACATTCCGCGGATCGCGGTTATGCGCCGCTCAACACCGGCGGAATATGCCGCCAACCTCAAAGCTGTAGAAGAATATGCGCGCGACACGCGCGCTGATGTGCTGGAATCATTCTACGGTCACACAGTTTTGCGCGGAGACCCTGATTACCGGAAGAAGACGGACAAGACAAAACACTCGCCGGAAGAAAACAAGCATCCATGATCAAGTTGGGCCGCACTAGAAGACGCGTTTCACATTCAACTCGGCTAATGAGTACCGTGTTGTTGCCGGCCCTGCTGACCACGGCCACATTTCTGTCTACCCGATCAGCGTTCGCTCAAACTCGCGATCACCTTACCGAGCAGGAAACCGAACTGGTGCGCTACAACCAGGAACTTGACAAACGAACCGACGTCTTCATCAGAGCGATCAATCTCAGGTTCGCAATTATCAACGGCACGGTCGCGCCGCCTGCGCCAAAGAAGTCAAATAAAGATGAACCGGATTGGGGCGAACCGCCGAAAGGCACGCGGGCGGAATTGCTGGGCGACATCGCCGGCATTCTCGACGAAGCGATCACGAACATCGACGACGTCAGCCGTCGCGACGAAAAGAATCCTCTGCTTTCAAGGTCGCTGCGCAAGTTAACCGCTTCGACAAATGGCTACCTGAACCAACTCAACGCGATGAAGAAACAAGCGAAGGACGCCGACGAGCTGGCCGCGATTGTGCGCATCCAGGATTACGCGAGCCAAATCGTCGACGTGGGAAACAAGCTGCCCGCGCCAGCGCCGGATTCAAATAAGAAGAAAAAGAAACCGTGACGGGCGTCGTCCCCTGCGCTCTTCGCGCTTTCCTCTTTGTATTTCCTTTCATAAGTGCCTGCGATCAGGGAGATATCACGCAAAGGCGCCAAGACGCAAAGCAGTCAAGACCCCTCTGAAATTCTTTGCGCCTTTGCGACTTTGCGTGAGATGTTCGCTGCCAGCCTCGCCTGAAAGTTTTGAACTATCACGACCGTCTTCACGTAAGATGGGTGAGGAGAATCTCAAGAATGGAAAGTCGTTATTATCCGGGCGTTGAAGCCGATGTGATCAAGCTGATGACTGAACTTCGAAGTCTCTTTGATGAAGACTTCGACGTTCAAACGATGCAAGTTTCATCGACGGCCGTGCTGCAAGCGCGCAAGTCCAGCACGTTGCGCGAAATCACCGGACTGTCGGCTGCGCTCACGATTAAGGTAACTCCCGAGACCGGAGGCACGCGCGTCGAGATGGGCATGCAGAAGTGGTTCGACAAAGCCGCGGTCGCCGCCATTGCTCTGGTGCTGTCGGCGGGCTTGCTGCTCGCGCTGCCGGCGCTCGGCGCTTACTGGCAATACAAACTCACCGAAGACGCGTGGAAGATAATCGAAGATCACATCACGCGCAAAGCCGGCGGCTACGTTCCGCCTCTGCCCGGACGCTGTGGCACCTGCGGCACAGCCGCGAGTGCCGGCTCGACTTACTGTTCGTCGTGCGGCGCGAATCTCCGCGCCGGCGTCTCATGCGCGCACTGCAATGCAGTCCAAAAAGATCCAAGCGCACCCTTTTGTGACTCGTGCGGAAAGCCGCTAGCTAGTTAGCCGCGGATAAGTACGGATCGAAATGGGGTCAGTACCGCCTGCGTTAGCGGGCGGGTTCATCAGTCAACCAGGGCGTTGCGTGTTTGATCCCACCCGCTCACGCGGGTGGTTCTGACCTAAGATCTAATCATGTCTTAACGCCCGCACCGGACCGATGCGCGCGGCACGCGCGGCGGGACTCACCATTGACTTGCCGATCAATTCGGCTTATCGTCACGCCGTCCAGGAAGCTTTCTAACTATTCATACCCAGGCTGCAAGAATATCTTCTTTAGGTGTAGTGCAGAACGCTCGCATTAAAGTTGCGGGCCTGATTCTGGTTTACGTCTTCTGCGGCCCCAGTAATTAGCGCTGGCCGAAAGACAACAACCACAAGTACCAAACTCTCTTTCAAAACCCTCCGGAGGTGGGTCGCTTATGAAGAAATCTCTCTTTCTGTTTGCTCTAGTGCTTTTGGTTTCAGTCTGCTCGCCAGCGTTGGCCCAGACGCCACAGCCGATGGGACCGCCGCCCGTGTTGCTGATCGTGCGCGAAGACATCAAGGCGAGCAAGATGCCCGCGCACAGCAAACACTCTGCATCATTCGCGCAGATCTTTGCGAAGCTGCAGACGGCCAGTCACCGCATTGCCCTTGTGCCGGTTGCCGGCAGCGAAAACGAAGTCGTGTACCTCACCGGCGCGGGTTCATTTGCTGATCTTGACAAGATGCTGCAGGACACTGACAAGAAGATGTCGGGCGCCACCGGCGCGATCAAAGCCGAACTCGATCGCCTCGCCAGGGAAGCCCCGGACCTTCATTCAGCCATGCGCGACATCCTCGCAGTTTACCGTCCAGAGCTGAGCTACAATCCCGGCGTCAACATCGCGCAGATGCGCTATTTCGCTATCACGACGGTGCGAGTTCGTCCGGGCCAGGAAGACGTATATGCAGAGTATGTGAGAAATCTGACGAACGCGGCGCGCGATAAGGCAAAGGCAGAGCTTCACGTCGCCGCCTTTCAAGTCATCGCGGGATCTCCGAGCACAACGTACTTGTTCTTCAGGTCCATGAAGTCGCTGGCCGAGTATGACCTCAGAATCGGGCCACGGGTTCGCGAGGCGATGAGTGACGATCAGAAAAAGACAGCAGACAAGCTGACGAGCGAAAGCGTTATGGTAAGCGAAACGAGCGTGTATGCGTTCGAGCCGAGCATGAGCTACGTGGGCAAAGAGATGGCTGCGCAAGATCCTAGCTTCTGGAATCCCAAACCCCAGAAGGCCGCGATGGTTAAGAAGCACGTGAAGAAGCCAGCGGCGGCGAAGCCTGCGGGAACTCAGCCACCGGCGAAGCAGTAGGAATTGTTGACGCAAGGACGGAAGCTGCCTTGCTCTATTAGGACAATGTCTGTAGCCGTAACAGCACTTCACAACAGAGAGGAAGGTTGCCGGATCGCGGCAACCTTCTTCTCCTGTTAACACGATCCTCAATCATGCCGCAATGCCCTCACCGGATCGATGCGCGCGGCGCGCGCCGCCGGATAAAGCGCAGCGAGGATCGAGACGACCAACGCGAACAGGATCGCGCCGAGCCACAAGTAAGGCGGGAGTGAAAAGAAATCGACGAACGAGGCACCCTGCGGTTTCAGTATGAAGCGATAAGCCAGACGGTTCGAGATGCCGTCGATTCCCCACGCCGCCAGCGCTCCGACTATGCCGCCCGTCAACCCAATCACGGCGGCTTCGAAAAAGAAAATCAGTTTGACTTCGCGGTCTTCGGCGCCTATGGCTTTCATGATCCCAATCTCGCGCGTGCGTTCGAGGATGGACATGATCATCGTGTTCGCAATCCCGAAACTTGCGACCAGCAAAGAAATGCCGCCGAGCAATCCAAGTACTGAATCGATGATCAGGAACACGGTGCGAATCTGTTCCAACTGATCGACGATCGAAAAGCTGCCAAAGCCCATCTCCGTCAGACGCTTTCGCACATCAGTGAGCACCACCGGATTGTCTACGCGAATGACCGCTGAATCGTACCCTTCGCTTTCCGTCTGGCCCAGCGATCCGCTTTCGCGCGCCAGGGCCAGCGCCACTTCACTCATCGGCCCGCGATGATCAATTGACCATTGGTGGGCCGCCGGCAGAGGGATGTAAATATCCGCGCCCGGAATCAACCCTCGCAGACCGCCCTGACCCGCGCCGTCTTTTATTTCGTTGTTCAAGACTCCAACAATCCGAAAACTCTTTGCGACGACCGCGTTGCTGCCCGCTTCGGGCGATGCGTCCTGTCCCAGTGGCAGGCCAAAGAAATTCGGCGGTTCCTCTTCCGCGGCTTTCGCTTTCCCTGATTCTTTGGGCGCCGCCAGAAACTCGATCGTCTTACCCATAGCGTCGGCGGCTTTCGGAAAGCCAAAGTCCTCGGTGAACTTCCCGGTAACCACGGCCTCGTCGGCGTTCGGCGAGCCAAGCATTTGACCCGCGGTGAATTCCTTAAAACGCGAACTGGCATTTGGCGCCGACGCGCCGGTAATGAAAGCCATCTGGGAGTGTCCATTGACCCTGACATAAGTTGCGAGCGCGATGCTCGGTTCGACGTAAGCGACTCCAGGAATCCTGGCAATCTCTGCGACAGCGGCATCATCCAAAATCCGCGTCGGAGACTTGTCGGGCCTGAACGATGGTCCACGGCGATCGTTGGGATTGTCGCCGCGCCGCGCCGTATTCGCGCCCGGGGAAGCCATCGTAAAAACATTCTTGCCAAAGACCCGCATCTCGTTGAAAAGATCGAGAGCCTTGAAACGCGAGAGGAGATTGCGCTGCAAACCCAGCCCAAACGAAACCATCGTGACGATCACGGCCACGCCCACGATCACGCCCATTGAAGTCAACGTCGCGCGCAGCTTGGCTTCGCGCAGGTTTCTTAATGAAAGGTAAAGAATATCCAGGAAAGACATAAATCTCGTCAATCAGGTTTAGATGCGCTTCGTAGCTTAGCTCAGTTTTCGAAGCTTTAGAAACGGGCTGGCCAGGGCGGCAGGGCCTTCGTTACAGAACCCGGATCGGTAGCGACGGGATGCCGGCAGTCGACTTGGAAGAATCAAGAAAATGTTTCGTGACGAAGTAGGCTCACGCGACCGCGTTATAGAAGCGGGTTGACTCGTAGCAGCCGGTCGCTACCGCTCCCGGTTCTGTATCAACTGCACCGAACGTCAGATGACCGGGCGCGGCGATTAGCAACAAGCTTCGAATCCATCAATCAAGTTGAAGAACGCGCGACCCGCGCCCCTCATGGACAAAAAGCGTATGGTGGTGGTCCGGCCGGTTGCAGAGATCTGTTCTGGAGTTGCAGCCGATAGAATTGGAGCCTTTGGTTGGTATCGACATAGTTAGGGTCGGTCGGTATCACATTCCGCCAGTACACGGTCGCAGAGGTATCCGTGAGCGTGGCGTTCGGATCACCCTGCACGCTCTTCCAGGTCGCTTCAGATACCGGAGTGGTAAACAGAGACGGATCGATCACCATGGTTTCACCGCGGCAAAAGCGGCGTCTTACACAAATCGTTGGCGTCACATGCCAACTCCAACCGACGAAGCATTGCGGATTGTCTTTGGTGAGGGTATGAAGATTGCCGTCGATCCAGACCTTTTTCGGTCCGGCGCCCGCGGCGATCATCAGGCGGCACATCTCGTGGGCCCGCGCCCAGCAGCCATTGTCAGGATAAAGAAACGGAATGCAGGGCGGCGGCACCGTGAGTGGATCGCATGTCTTCGCACTGCAAAGATCGAACAACTGCTGGGCGCGCGCCGGCGAAACGCAACACAGACACCAGAACCAGCGGCGACAAAAACGACGAAACCATCCTGGACGCTCTCTGCGCGGCTCTGGCCCTGTCACCTCGGGCAGTTTCGGCTCATGTGGGCTGGTTCGGGCGTCAATGATTTCATGTTCGTCCGTTTCGGTGACGATTAGCCAGGCCTTGTTCCGCTGAGCGCTATTTAAGGTTTCCAGCAACTGCGGAAAATCCGGATTCTTACGTTTGAGCAAATGGCGCGCGTGAGAAAGCTGGAGCTCAACTTTGATCTCTTCCGCTTCAGTGTCCGAAATCGTTGTCACCCTGGTCACCAGAGGAATCAGCAGGCGCGTAATCTCTCTGTTTTCCGGACGCACTTCGACGTAGACAGGGGCGCGCATCTGCCGCAATTGTTCGAGTATCTGCAACATCCCGGCTGCACGGTCTCCCGGATATAACCGCGCGGTTTGATCACCTTCGAATACGACGGCAACACCGTCAGGATTCCGGCGCAATAACTCAGCCGCATTTTGCTTTTCGACCTGGGGTTCGATACGGCCGACCAACGCGACAATCGTGTTTTGGTTTGGCATTTAGGAGTCCTCCTGAGTTCCCCCTGGCGCTTTGAAAAAACCAGAAGGCAATAAAGATAACAAGGGAAGTGTTCCCGGCTCGCACGGTCCTTACTTCCGGTTTTTGGTTAAAATGGGAGCTCACGAGAAAGGCTCTCGTAAGCGCGACGTGCGACCCTTGGATGCAGTCAAGATAGTCCTGTCCCGGACGGCTGTCAATCGCTTTTGCGAAGTCAAGGCCCTGAAGCGATCCCTGACGCCGAAAAAGAATTGCAAGCTCGCGAAGCGGCTGAAGCGCCGACCCCCCCTAGTCAAACAGATCGTGCACCGCGTCAAGGTTCCAGTCAGCGAGACTCGCGGTGACGACGTCGGCGCCGGCTGCGCGCAAATCATTTTCCGAAACCGTGTTCGTCACACCAATCGTGCGCATGCCGGCGGCGCGTGCGGCAGCAACGCCCGGCGGAGCGTCTTCAATCACCAGACATTCGCGCGCCAGAAGCGGCAGCCTGCGATCGGCGCGCCGTTTCTCGTTAAGGAGCTCAAGCGCGCGCTGGTAACAGTCGGGCGCGGGCTTGTGTTTCAAGCCCGGCTCTGCGCTAACGAACACCGAAAACAGGTTTAGGAGAGACGCGAGTTCCAGCACGTGATCGATCTCGCTTCGTTCGGCCATGCTGACTATGCCGAGTTGAAACTGCCGCGCCGCGGCTTTGATGAAAGTAACGACTCCCGGAGAAACCGGCAGCTCCTCTTTGATGAATGCTCGATGCAACTCGTGTTCGCGGTTGATGACCGCGCGCATCGCTTCGTCACTCAACTGGCGTCCGGCGCGCGCGAACGCGGCGCGCACAAAAGCGGCGTCGTCCATTCCCAGACACGGAAAATACTCTTCGTCCGAGAGCGAGACGCCTTCGCCGCTCAACACCTCTCGATATGCCTTTAGATGAATTCGTTCGTCATCGATGATGACGCCGTTGAAGTCGAAAAGGATCGCCTCGATCATTTGTGAACGGGAACGCTGTCTGAGTAAGTTCGCTGAAACTCCCTCTCCCTTTGCGAGAGGGCTGGGGAGAGGGTCTTAAGGCTGCCACACTCACGCCCTCACTCTATGGAGCGCTCTGGCCAGAGGCGATCCGTGCTGGGGCATTTAACTTCTCGATCTTCTCGTTCTGCTGCGAAAACAATTGCGGCAGCCGCTCGCTCTCAATCACGTCGAGCCGGCGCAGAACTTCCGTCAGCGACAGTTCGTTTTTCAGGTTCACCTGGTAATCCAAATCGGCGCGCAGACGATCTTTTTCAGACTGGCGGTTCTGCGACATCATGATGATCGGAGCTTGCAGGCCGGCGATTATCCCCATTACCAGGTTGAGCATCTGATACGGCGCCGGGTCAAAGCCTCTAATCAAAATGTATGAATTGAACACGATCCACGAGATGACGATGCCCACCGCTGCGCCGATAAACTTCCAACTCCCACCAAACTCCGCGAGTGCGTCAGCCGCGCGATCGGCGACCGTCATGCGCTTTCGCTGTTCCTCGTTAACGTTGCGCGAGACGCGCTGTTGCAGGAGCTTGTCCGTGCGTCGCAAGCGTCCGAAGGTAGCGCTCAGCATCTCCAGCGCGACCGTCGGGTTGTTGCGAATGAACCGGAGAAAGTTGTCCCGCGACAGCACCGCGAGCCGCGCCGCTTCGGCTACGATCGCGTCGGCCGAGCGTTGCTTGCCGTCGATGATCGCCATCTCACCAAAAAAGTCGCCCTGCGCCAGTTCGGCCAGCGTGATCTCCTTCTTGTCGTCATCGGTGATCGCGATGCGCACGCGGCCGCTTTCGATCAGATACATCGCATCGCCATCGTCGCCAGCGCGAAAGAGCGGGACGCCGGCGGCCACGTCGCGTATTCGCAGCAGGTCGCGTAAGGCGCGCGCGGCCTCGTCGTCAAGCGAACCGAACAGCGGAACGGAACGAATCGCGTCCAGCGTCATCTCGGGGGGATTTGGTGTAGACATGGCGTTACCTCAAGAAAGTAGCACAGACTTCAGTCTGTGTACCGGACGAAATCAGTCACAGACTGAAGTCTGTGCTACTCGGCCGTCTTTCATCACGATAATTCGATCCGCGAAGCTCTGGGCCAGCTCTCGATCGTGAGTCACAAGCAGCACAGTCAGCTTATCTCGATCGACCATCTCGCGCAGCAGCGCCAGAAGCTCGTGCGCGCGCGTCGAGTCTAAGTTCCCGGTTGGCTCGTCGGCAAGCAAAACCCGCGGTTTGTTGGCCAGGGCACGGGCGATGGCCACGCGCTGTTGTTCTCCGCCAGACAATTCCGCCGGGCGATGTTCGGCCCGGTCTGACAATCCCACGCGTTCCAGCAAAGTGTCGGCGCGTTGGCGACGCTGCAAGCCGCGCAGGCCGCCAAACGCCAGCGCCAGCCGCACGTTTTCGGCCGCGGTCATCGTCGGAATCAGATTGAAGTTTTGAAAAATCATTCCCACCGAGTGGCGTCGATAGCGCGCCATCTGTTTCTTGGTTAGCGGCGCGAGCGATTTCGCATCGAACAAAACCTCTCCGCTCGTTGGACTGTCGAGCCCGCCCAGCAGATTCAAGAGCGTCGATTTGCCGCTCCCCGACGTTCCCTGGATGGCGACGAACTCGCCCTCTGCGACGGCGATGGACACGTCGTCCAGGGCTTTCACCTCGTTGCTTCCCATCTGATAGACGCGCGTGACCGCGCGAGTTTCGATTAACATAACAACTAAGCGCGCTACGCGCGCTGTGCGGACAAGACGTCCGCGCTCCCAGCGGAGCGAGCTATCCGCCAAAGCTCAAAACACTCTTCATCAAAACCTTTCAACGGAATTTCAAAACGGGTCGCGACCAGCGCGCCAACGGAATCACCCAACAACGCTCGAACGCCCGGGTCCGAATAGACCGAAGAAGAGATCACGACGTCGCCGCCCGTCGATTGTCCTTCCAAACGCGCGGCGAGATTTACGGTCGAGCCAAAATAGTCAAGCCGATCATTCAACGTTACTGCGATGCAAGGGCCTGTGTGCAATCCCGCTTTCAACGTCAGCGGCAGCATTCCGTCCGGCGGAAAACCAAGTCGCTGCTGGGCGCGCAGCATTGCGCGCACTGCCGCTGCCGGTTGTCGAAACACAGCCATCACGGCATCGCCGATAGTCTTCACCAATGCGCCGTCCTCGTCAGCGATCGACTGCTTCAAGACATCGAAGTGATTCATCACGCGTCCGAAGGCGGTTGCGTCGCCAATCTCACGATACATTCGCGTCGAGTCTTTCAAGTCCGTGAACAGCACAGTGAGCGTGCCGACGGAGATCTGTTCGCCCGGCCGCAGCGCTTCGCTGGCAAACAGATCGCGAAACACCTGAAGCGCGGTCACCTCGGCGGCCGTCGCTGCTTCGTCGCTCCACACTGTGCGTTCCAGGATGAACAACTGCTCTTCGTCGGTCTGGTTGTCCAACTCGACTTGCGCTCGATTCGCGATCAATGACTCTTCACTCGGCCAGCCCGCGCTGGTCGCTGGCAGCGTCAATCTGCGCCCACCGTTCTCCGCAGCACGAAGATTCTGCCCGCCCGGAAGACTCAACGTGCGCAAACGATAACGGCCGTCTTCCAAAGCTATATCGAGAGCGCGCGACGTGCGCGGCGCAAGCAGTTGCTGCGCGACGATGTGCGGAGTCAACTGCGGTCCGCCCACGCAAAAACTTTCAGCGTGCACTTCGCGAATCGATGGATTCAAACGAAAAGTAAGTTCGACCGACTGTTCGAAGTTGACCGTGAAATCGATATTGCAAGCCGGACAATGCACCTGCGAATCGATCTCTTTCAGCGATTCTGTTGCCGGTCCGCCGCGGCACATCGGGCAAATCAAATTCCATTGCAGGTCCAACATCCCCGCGCGCGTCGCCGAAAGACAAGCTTCCAGGACGGCCCGACGCGTTTGTTTCCACTGCGCTGCCAGCTCGTAAGGCCGGATGCGCGCGAGCGCGAAATCGTCGGCGTTCTCGATATGATTGACCAGCAGCGCGATTAGTTCAGCTTCAATTCCTTCGGCAGCGAGCTTCTCGCTGATCGCGAGCAAGCGCGCGCGACCACCAGGAACAAATTCAACTTCCGGAGAAATGCTCGCGACCGTGCGCCCGTGGCGCGCCAGCTCGTCGTATTCACGAAATGTGCGCGCAAATTTACGCGCGCTGATAACTCCAATCTGAATCGGAACAATAATCAAACCCAAAATGTTGCGCGGCTTTGCCCACACCTGATAGATGAGTTTCGTTCCGGTCGATTTGGGCGTTTCACCTGATGATGTCTCGCGCGGAAGCAACTCGGCCAGGACGCGCAGCTCAGTAATCGGGCCTTTGGTGTAGCGCCGATCGACCCCAAACCTTTGCGGTCGGGTCCACTCGAATGGCTGTTCTTCCCACTCGACCGCCATGCCAAGAAAGAAAAGGCGCAAGCGCCGGCGCGCATTTCCCAGCCGCTTTCCTTTCGCTGACACTGCTTCGACTTCCGGGACGCCGGTATCGCGATTGAAGCGATTCGTGTCGGCGACCAGCGGCCAGAGATGTTCCGGCGACGATTCGAGATCGAATTCCCAGCGATAGTGAAATTCGCGAAGGGGCATAACTAAAGTTTCAGGTTTCAAGTTTCAGGTTTCAAGTTCTTGGACCTGGATCGTGAAACTCACAAAGCCAGCAACCACAAACTGGAAACAACTTGAAACTTGAAACCTGAAACTTGAAACCTGAAACTTGATTCTTTCAGACTTCCTTATACTCTGAATCCACATCCTCGTCTGAGAAAGCCACGCGATAATTCTTTGACTGAACCTGCTTCGTGATCAAGAGGTCGTCTTTTGTCTTCAGCAGATCCGCGCGGTTGTAAACCGACAGTTCAAAGTTGTAGCCGTGCGTGATTGCGTCTTTCGGACAAGCCTCGACGCAGTAGCCGCAGAAAATGCAGCGACCGTAATCGATGTTGTAAACCTTCGCATAGCGCTCATCGACACCCACGCGCTCAGCGGGCGGCCGCGGATCGTCGACGGCTTCGATGTAGATGCATTCGGCCGGGCAAGCCGCCGCGCACAGAAAGCAGGCGACGCATTTCTCTTTCCCGTCCTCGTCAACGTGCAAGAGGTGCTGGCCCCGATAGCGCGGCTGCACCGTGACCGGTTCGTCCGGATACTGCACCGTCTGCTTCCGCTTCGGGATGTACGAGAGAGTGACGCCCATGCCCTGAATGATGGCGCGGGTCGATTCGATAACTTCCGAGACAATTGACATAGTAAGAATTTCGAATTGCGGATTTCGGATTGCGAAATTTTAGGCCCTGGCAGCCTTAGCTGTCCTCCCGGAGCTCGTGAAAATGGCCAGAAGTTCACCAGACTCTTGCAGTAACCACTCGCGTTGCTGAGCATCGCCGAATTTGGCCTCGTCGCAAATCTCCAACCAATACTGACTTTCAGAAGCTTCCTTCTCGACGATTCCAATTTTGTGAATGAAATCGTTCCGGGATTCGGCCCGATTTGCTTCACGATAATTCGCACCAACGGATGTTCCGGCTTTTACGAGCTGATATCTGATTACATCGCCAATCTTCCCGACTGGCAAGGTTGCCGCGAAAGCGATAATTCGCAAGGCGAATTGCTTAGTTCTCTTTTCCAGCTCGACTTTGTCCATCTTACAATTCGCAATCCGCAATTCGAATTTCGCAATTCCTTACTATCTTACACGGTTAGCATTTCGAGGTCACAGTCTGCCGACGACGATCGCGCCAGCGAGGGCAATCAGGATGAATAGGACGACGATAGCCACGAAGACCCTGGGCCAAATCTTGTGCCCAGGTTTCGTGGTTGCGGCAACGTATTGATGGATCTCCGCGATTTGATCTTGCGACGGGTTCCATGTCGCTTTGCCTCCGGGCGCCATAACCCTGCGTCGTCGGCATTTCGGGCGCGCCTACGAGGGCGCCCTCGTCATCAGGGCAAACGATCAGCGTGTCATCATCAAACGTGCGATTGCATGTCGTGCACCGTTTCATTGTCTTACTGCTCGACTGCTAGTGATTCGCTGCACCAATGGCAATCATTATTAGGTAGAAGATCATAATGCCACCGTAAATTAGCACCGTCAGACCGCCGGTAATGATTCCGATCCACGCGAGAGGCTGTCCGCCGAAGTGGTTCGGATTCTTCTTGATTTGCGACAGGGCCACCAGGCCGAGAATGATCGCAATGATTGCGGGGATGGGACCGAAGCACATCCAGCCGACGGTTACGCTGATTATTCCGAGCACCATCGAAGCTGTAGCCAAACTCTTACTCTGCGGCTGAGCGTATGATGGTGGCGGTGGCGGCTTCCACTCCGGCTGAATTGATGGTTCGGCGTATTGTCGCACCGGCGCGCCGTAACCGGCCGACGGTAAATTCAGATTAGCTTGTTCGGGCCTGGGCACCACCGGCGGCGGCGCCAGAATTGTCGGCGGCGGTTCGCTCGCCGAGCCGGCATCTTCGATCAGTGTGGTCCCGTCCTGAGTGCAGAAACTCAACCACTCTTCGTCGAAGGTTTGATTGCAACTGGGGCAGCGCTTCATTTCAATAAGAACGATCTTTGAGCTTTGTCCTTTGAGCTTCGCGTTTTTCGCTGGCAGCCTTCGTCACTGGGAAGAATCGGCGAACGCCAAAGCACCAAGTACGAAGTTAAGAGTACAAAGAACCAAAGCGCACTTCTGCGTCCACCGTAAACGCGCCAAGTCGCAGTGCGCTACTTTATGTTCCCCGCAAAGATAGCGACTCCATAAATCAAGACTATCAGCACCCAAAACGCAAGGTATGCTGCACCCGTCGCAATCCCGACGATGCTGAACGGCTTTCCACCATTCTGAGTTGGGTTATTCTTGATTTGCACCAGCGAGACGATGCCCAGAACAATTCCGACCGGAGCCGTGAGCAGCCCCGCACTGCAACACCAACCGATGGTGATGCTAAAGATGCCGAGAATAAGCGAAGTAATCGCGAGGCCCTGCCGCGGAGCCACGGCGTATGCAGGCGGCGGTGGCGGCTGCCAGCCGGTCTGCATCGGTTGTGGAGGCGGTTGCCATGACTGCTGCATCGGTGTCGGCGGACTGTAAGGCGCCGGCGGTTGGCCGGAGCCGCCGCTTGTTTGCAGATTGATCGTGGGCTGCTCGCTCGGACTCACGCTCGGCGGCATGGGCGGCGACATCATCGTGGGCGGCGGCTCTTGCGGCAATGCCGACGTATCCACCAGCGAAGTTCCATCGTTAGTGCAGAAACTCAGCCACTCTTCATCAAAAACTTTATTGCATTTTGGGCAGCGCTTCATTTTAAAAAACCGTCCTTTGTCAGTGGTCAGTAGTCAGTTGGAATTTCAATCCAGCCGCGATGTTGCCACTGACAACTGACGACTGACCACTGACAGTCTCTAAACAATTTCCAGCCGGTTAAAAAAATAGGCAATCTCGATCGCTGCGTTCTCGTCCGAATCCGAGCCGTGCGTCGCGTTCTCGCCGACTGACGAGCCGAACTCTTTGCGAATCGTTTCGGCGTCGGCTTTGGCCGGATCGGTTGCGCCCATCAGATCGCGCCACGCTTTCACTGCGCCTTCTTTCTCCAGAACCATCACGACGCACGGCGCACTGGACATGAATTCCGTCAAGCCTTCGAAGAAGGGTTTGCCGCGATGCACCTCATAGAAGCCTTCCGCTTGCGCGCGTGTCTGATGAATCATTTTCATCGCGCGAATGCGAAACCCGCTGGCAATGATCCGATCGATTATCTTGCCCGAATTGCCCGCGCGCACCACGTCGGGTTTGATGATTGCAAACGTCAAATTATTCTCTGCCACCAATGTCACCTCAAAGAATCCATGTTCTCTCAACGGAGCGCCGCGGTTATTTCCACGATGCCGAATACTATGCTCGCGATACCGACTACGCCACCGGCGATCCTAAAGTAAGCCGGATCGACCTCTGACCCGAGCTTGCGAAAACTCTTCACCATGTTATCGGCCCAGCGTGGTGCGATCGCGAGCAGGACTACTCCGATAACAATAGCTGCAATACCGGTGACCACGGGCTAGTTCGCCTCGGCACGGGCGCCCAGGGCGTCCTTCATTGCCGTGCCAATATCGGCAGGTGATTTCACGACATGAATGCCGGCGTCTGAGAGCGCCGCCATTTTTTCCGCGGCAGTTCCCTTCCCGCCGGCGATGATTGCGCCCGCGTGGCCCAT
>DASZZL010000100.1:0-4823 GCA_035545035.1 Pyrinomonadaceae bacterium | reverse complement strand
ACTTGTCTATCTTGTGGTACTTCAAAAGATTCTGGAGTTCGCGTTGATGCGTGAGGATTAGCGAGCTCGGAAAATCGTAGTAGTAAACCTTCCAGGACCGTCCTGCTTCGTTGAGGCGATCAAAAAGCGTCGTCTGGTGTTGCCGGAAGATAAGATTGTCCAGGTCCGGATGCTTGATGCCATCCGGCATGTCGACGCGCCCTGAAGCGGTTCCGGAAAAGGCAAAGAAGCGATTCGGCCACGTTGGCCCAGGCACGGAAGAAAACCAATGATCGCAAATCGTGAAGTCTCGGGCCATCCGGTGCAGCCCGTGCAGGAACATGCGGGGGTAATAACTCATGATGAGTTGCCGGTCGTCATCACTCGCTGTTGCCCCATACCATTCCGCGAAGTCCCGCACGAAACCTGAATTCCCGTCCTTTAGCTGGTTCGCCACGTGGTCTTTCTCGTGTCGCGGATCGACCGGCATCTGTTCCGTTTTGGTCACTACCTGCTGGTACTGCTTGATGCCGTCGCTGTTCACTCTTGGGGGAGCGTTTGCGTCAATGCCATCAAGATTCGGATAGATCTCCTGAAAGCAGCCCAGCATCTGATCGAACGAGCGATTTTCGAGCAGCAGCAGAACAACATGCTTGATTGGATCGTTAGCGTCGGCGGTGGCCTGAGCATCAATTGGGGTCATCGTGAGAATTCCTTACTCTAGTGGGATGAACTAGCGGCAAGAGTTTACGACCGAGCACCGAAAACGTCAATTTTTTCGGGACTCGTGGCGGTAGCGACCGGATGTTAGGTCCGCAGATTACACTGATGAACTTAGGACCTACTTCAGCGGTTGGGTTTCTGCCTGGGCTTGAATCTGTGCATCTGTGTAATCTGCGGATTCATTGCTCCTTGATAGTCGAGCTTAGCATCCCCTGCTACCGCTCGCGGTTCTGTACCGCGTTGCCTTTTTGGAGTGCGGCGACACGAGCACCCCAGCGCGGCTGCCGCGCCGGGGACCCCGCTTGTCGCCGCTTTTCTTCTTTGGTAACGATTGACGAACAGACGCTGCGACAAGTCGCAGCTTAACAAAGCGCTGACAAGTCAGCGCACTCCAAATTTCCTCGACACACCTCTGCAAACCGTTCCCTTCTTGTACAATCCAACCTGACAGCGCCAGAATTGCGGATTGAAATCAATGAAGAAAATATTGCTTAGCTACGCTCTCCTTTTTGTCTCGTTCACCTGCGCTTGCTCAAGCAGCGCTCCCACCCAAGAGAAAGCAGTACACACAACGCAGAACGCAGTCGCCAGGCAAAAGCAGGAACTTCAGAACGCGGAGCTGCAAAACCAACTCGAGCAGATAGCTTCTTCCGCCAAAGGGCGCGTGGGAGTGGCGGCGGTGGTGCTGGAAACCGGAGAGACGGTTTCTCTGAATCCTCACGAGCAATTTCCGATGCAGAGCGTTTACAAGCTTCCGATCGGCATGGCGGTGATGAAGCAAGTTGATGCCGGAAAGATAAAGCTCGATCAAAAAGTGCGCGTGACGAAAAGCGATTTCGTGAGAGCCGGACAAGACAGTCCGATTCGGGACAAGTATCCAAACGGCGTCGAGCTGAGCGTCAGTGAATTGATGGGATGGATGCTCTTGGAAAGTGACGGCACGGCCAGCGACGTTCTAATGAAGCTCACCGGCGGACCTGAAGCGGTTCAGGCATATCTGAACGAACTCAAGATCACCGAAATGATCGTCCTCAATACTGAGAAGGAAATCGGGCAGGATTGGCAGACGCAATATCGCAACTGGGCTTCGCCTGATGCAGCGGTCGCATTACTTCGCGCACTGCATGAGCGACGCGACCTTTCTGAATCAGCGCACGGCTTGCTGATCAAACTGATGACCGAATCGACTCCCGGTCCGAAGCGTCTGAAAGGACTCTTGCCCGCTGGCACGAGCGTCGCGCATAAAACCGGAACATCGGGAACTCAGAATGGAATCACGGCGGCGACAAATGATGTCGGGCTCATAACATTGCCGAACGGGCGGCATTTAGCTATCGCGGTTTTCGTTGCAGATTCTCCGGCGGATGAGGCAAGCCGCGAGGGAGTGATTGCGAAGATTGCCAAGGCCCTCTGGGACAAGGAAAGCAGCAGGCAGTAAGTAGTCGCGCGCGGCTGGGCCGCCTGATGTGCGGAAGGCCTGTGGCCTTCCGACCTGCGAGAGTTTCCTTTTGGGCTACGCCCTGAAGCGTGGGCGGAGCCCACCTTCGAATCAAACCACCATCCCCGGAAGGTCAGAGACCTTCCGCACATCAGATGGCATAGCCACCAAAGAATTTCGCTAATCGCACGCATTATCCACAGATTACGCACATACAAACCCAGGAAAGAAGAGTGCGGAGCAAGGGCAAGATATTGGTTACTAGTTCTGCGTAATCTGTGGAGAGATTGGGTACTCCGATTTCAATTCATGATGTCTGAACAACTAATTTCGCTCTAGTATCGGACTATTCCTGCACCCCCCCACTAAATCATCCGCAAAGAGGCTTTCGGAATGCTGCGGGTGTTGCGCAGATATTCTGGCATCGTGATTGCTCTTAAGCCCGACCGTAAGGGAGGACGTTTTGGAGTGCGGCGACTCCGTCGCCGCTTTCGCGCGGTCCCCAGCGAGGCAGCCCCGCTGGGGTGCTCATAGCGCTGACAAGTCAGCGCACTCCAAATCTTCGCAAATGGAACTCGCAATCAAGACCAAAACTTTCCGCGATGCCGAGCGAGAGCAGACAAGTATCTTATCTCCGCTCGAAAGCGCGGCGCTTCGGGGACTCGCGCGCCGCATGCCCGGCTGGGTGAATTCCGACCACCTGTCGGTCCTCGGGCTCGTGGGTATGATCGGGGCCGGTGCGTGCTATGCCGCAAGCAAGCAGAATCCGCTAATGCTGCACCTCGTGAATGTCTTCATTTTCTTCAACTGGTTTGGCGATAGCTTAGACGGAACGCTGGCGCGATACAGAGATCGGCAGCGTCCGCGCTACGGGTTCTATGTGGACCACATCATAGATGCCTTCGGCGCCGTGTTCCTGATTTTCGGCCTCGCGCTCTCCGGTTATATGAGCGAGCGCGTTGCCGCAGCGTTGCTGATCGTCTTTTTTATGCTGGCCATCAACTCGTATTTAGCCGCCTATGCGCTCGGCGTATTCAAAATCTCCCAATGGAAAATGGGTCCCACAGAAATGCGTCTGCTGCTTATGATCGGCAATGTTTTCCTGATCTACCATCCGCACACGCACGTATTCCACCATGTCTATCTGCTCTACGATGTCGGCGGAGTGGTCGCCATTATCGGGATGTCATTTATCCTGGTCGTCTTGTCCATTCAGAATACGCACACCCTCTACGAATTGGAGCGCCTACCTAAGCAGTGACAGCAGTGACGGCGATTGCCGGGCCAACGGTTTAGCGGATTAGCGTTCAATGATTCATTTCATAAGGTTCAACGTGGTCGGCGTGTTTGGGTTTGCTCTACAATCCGGCGCGCTTTTTGTTCTTACGCACAGCGCGCATCCCTTTGGTTATCTGGCGGCGACCGCCGCCGCAGTTGAGTTGGCAGTACTAAATAATTTTGTCTGGCATCAGCGGTGGACGTGGAGAGACCGACCTTCTGCAACAACCGGGGAAACCCTGCGCCGGCTGGCGAAGTTCAACATCACGAATGGCGCGGTTTCGATAACCGGAAATCTGGTCCTGATGAGCATTCTGGTAGGACGCCTGGGCCTGCCGATCGTAGGCGCCAACGTAGCCAGCGTTGCGGCTTGCTCAATATGCAATTTTTTTCTCGCCGACCGAATCGCGTTTTATAAGGCAGAAGGCAGTGGGCGGAAGGCAGTAGGCAGTTAAGAGAGGCGGTGGAATTTGGAGTGCGGTAACTTGTTACCGCTTTTAGAGGTCGCGACTTGTCGCGACCATCCTACATAGTTGCGGCATCAAGGCGCCGCATACCAAAGCGGCGACAAGTCGCCGCACTCCAAATTATCCCGTTCCCTGCGGCATCTTCACGCTCGGCATTCCGCGCATGATGATCCGTTGTCGGCGCGCGACGCGTTTGGGATTTACTTGTGGGTTGAAGACTGTGCGCGGGTTGGGAATCATCGCCGAAAGAAATGCGGCTTCGCGCGCGTTCAAATTCGCCGCCGGTTTGTGAAAGTAGTATTGCGACGCGGCTTCCGCGCCATAGATGCCATCGCCCCATTCAATCACGTTCAAATAGAGTTCGAGGATGCGATGCTTTGAGAGACTGCGTTCCATGAAGTAAGTGATGATCGCTTCCTCGCCTTTGCGCACGAACGAGCGCTGGCTTGAGAGATAGAGGTTCTTCGCGAGCTGCTGCGAGATCGTCGATGCGCCGCGTTTGAAGTCAGGCATGTTCGGCAGCCAAGAATCACTCTCGCCTTCCTGCTTTGCTTCCTTCTCAGCTTCTTTCTGCGCCTGGTCATAGGCGCGTTGAATCGCTTCGTAGTCAAAGCCGTGATGCGTGGCAAAGTTTGTGTCTTCGCCGGCCAGCACCGCGCGTTGAAGTTGCGGCGAGATCTTTTCCAGAGGCATCCAGATCTGCACTCGCTTCGGCTCGGCGCCCTTGTCGCGAGCTTCGCGGTTGCGCGTTTCGATCATTGAGGTCGTGGCCGGATTCTGATCGCGCAGGGCGGAGACGCCAGGAAGACTTGCCACCTCAAAGGCTAAACCACCCAGCGCGATGCCGGTGATTGCGTAAAGCGTGTATCTGACCGCGCGCCACATGGATGAAAGGGTAAAGGGGCAAAGGGCAAAGGGCAAGGGAAGGCAGAAGGCAG
>DASZZL010000099.1:0-8672 GCA_035545035.1 Pyrinomonadaceae bacterium | reverse complement strand
GCGCTACGGAAAACCATTTCAAGACACGTTCGAATCTTCCGGTCAGGAAATTTTCGAAAATGGCTGGAAGTTTCGCATGAACCTTTCCAGCCCGCAGGAAGGCTATCTGTATTTGCTGAACGAAGGCCCGGCCGCCGGTGGTGAAACAACCTTCAACGTGCTCTTTCCCGAAGCCAAAACAAATAAGGGATCATCGCGCGTGTCTGCCGAACAGAAACTGCAAACTGCGTGGATGCGATTCGACGAGCACCAGGGCACGGAGAAGTTCTGGCTGGTGTGGTCCGCATCGCCAGTCAAGGAATTAGACGCCGCGACGGATTCGGTCAACGAAAAGGATCAGGGCGAGATTAACGATTCGGCCCAGGCGCGCGCAGTGCGCAACTTCCTCGACAAGCACTCATCGCCAAAGCCCGACGTGGCTAAGGACTCGGCAAAAAACCAAACCAGCGTCAAAGGGAAAGGTGATATTCTCGTCAGCTTCATTGAATTGGCCCATCATTGAGGCTGGGAGCGCGGGCATCTTGCCCGCACTGAGCGCGAAAGCGTCTTTCGGTCTGCTGATCTTCGACCTTGTTGTAAAGGACGTGTAGCGGCTTGGCCGCCTGATGTGCGGAAAGGCTTTGCCTTTCCGTGAAGCATTACTTGAGTTCTTTGAGGCTGCGCCTCGAAGAGACTGGGGGGCGTAGCCCCAGAGCGCAAAGTGAAAGCTAGCCGGAAAGTCATAGACTTTCCGCACATCGGGGTGGCAGAGCCACTTCCGACATGCTGACAACAATCCAAGTCACGTGAGGTTTAGAAATGAAAACGAACTCATCAGCGCACAGCCAACCAAGTAATACACTGATCACAGCGTTGGCATTAATGCTTGCTGCCATCGTTCTGATCTGGTCTCCTGACTCGCACGCGCAGCAGGAACCCAACCGCCAGTTGGTGCAGACGAATGCGCAGCGCGCCGGTAATGTACGCCGAGTGGCCCTGGTGATTGGCAACGGCTCCTATACCAACGCGCCGCCTTTAAAAAATCCTCCAAACGATGCCCGCGACATGGCGGCGACGCTGAAGCAACTTGGCTTTACGGTCGCCAGCGCAATCGATGCTGATCAGCGCACAATGAAGCGTTTGATTCGTGAGTTTGGTCAACAACTCAAGAGCGGCGGCCAGGGGCTCTTCTATTATGCTGGACACGGAGTGCAGTTGCGCGGCCGCAACTATCTCATCCCGGCAAACGCCGAAATTATGAGCGAGACAGACGTTGAGGATCAGGGAGTGGATATCAGCCTCGTACTGGGGTTGATGGACGAGGCCGCGAACGGACTGAACATAGTCATCCTCGATGCCTGCCGCAACAATCCGTTCGCACGAAGCTTTCGCTCGGCCGGCAGCGGCCTGGCGCAGGTTGATGCGCCAACCGGAACGCTGATCGCGTATGCGACATCGCCGGGGCGTGTGGCCAGCGACGGTCAGGGTCGCAACGGTCTCTATACCTCAGAGCTTCTGAGCCAGATGCGCGTGACCGGCATCGGCGTTGAAGAGATGTTCAAGCGTGTACGCGCGGGCGTTCAGCGACAGACAAGCGGCCAACAAGTGCCCTGGGAATCGTCGTCGCTGGTGGGTGACTTCTATTTTGCTGCACCGACTCTCTCAGCGAGTACTAAGAATGCGAGTAATAACGCTGCAGGAGAAGAGGCGGTTAACCGAATGGCGCTGGATCCGGCAGCCTTCGAGTTGAGCTACTGGGATTCTATCAAGAGCAGCACTAATGCTGATGATTTCAAAGCTTACTTAGAAAAGTATCCCGGAGGTCAGTTCGCCACCTTAGCGAAGAACAGAATTAAGAATCTCGAGGTAGCCACGAAACCTGCTGAGCCGGAACCAACATCAAGAAATAGCGGCGGTGCCGAAATTGCTTTCTGGGACTCGGTCAAGAACAGCACGAACGCAGGCGACTTCAGAGCTTATTTGGAAAAGTATCCAAAGGGAGAGTTCGCGGCACTAGCGAGGAGTAGACTAGCTCCGCTTGAGGCCGCCGAAAAAGAAAAAGAGAAAGCGGACGAAGCAAAGCGGCTAGAAGCTGAGGCGAACAAACCGATCAAGACTTACGAAATTGATTTGCTGTATAAAGCATTTCTTTACAGCCACACTTTTCACGGAAAACTCTATTTCTCCAAGACCAAGATTTTTTGGGCCGAAAACGAAGCAAAAGTTGAAGAAGGAATGCAGAAGACTGACATGTCCACCCCGAAGTGTGAACACTTCAAGGCTGCGAAGCAGGACGGAGCGTGGATTCGGGGAATCAAAGATTCTTACGTTGCAGGTTACCGCTTCAAATCGCCCGCCGAAGCAGCCGAGGCACTCGCAGAGATTCAAAGAATCTGTAAAGCAAATCCTTAAGCTTGCCTGGTCTTAATCTGGTTAGGCCTTTCGCTGAGACACGACGGAACTTGCGAGGATCAAACATGAAAGCCACTTCACAAACCCAGGCACGACTGACAGCGATAATGGTCGCCGCTGTGATGCTGTTGGCCGTGTCATTAATCTGTTCTCCTCGCACGCGCGCGCAGCAGGAACCAAATCGCCAGTTGGTGCAATCCGGCTCGCCGAACGCGAACGGTGCGAAGCGAATAGCTCTGGTGATCGGCAACGGCGCTTATACCAAGGCGCCGCCTTTGAAGAACCCGCCCAACGATGCGCGCGACATGGCCGCGACGCTGCGAACGTTGGGCTTTGACGTGACCAGCGGAATTAACACCAATCAGCGTGACATGAAGCGTCTGATTCGCGAGTTCGGTCAGAAGCTGAAAGCGGGCGGATCGGGTTTGTTCTACTACGCCGGACACGGCGTGCAGTCGAAAGGTCGCAACTATTTGATTCCGGTTGACGCCGATATTCAAAGCGAAGCCGAAGTTGAAGATTCAGGCGTGGACGCGAGCCTGGTACTGAACTATATGGACGACGCTCAGAACGGTCTTAACATCGTGATTCTGGATGCGTGTCGCAACAATCCCTTTTCGCGCAGCTTCCGCTCAGCGAGCAGTGGCCTGGCACAGGTGGATGCACCGACTGGGACGCTGATTGCGTATGCGACCGCGCCTGGACGAGTGGCGTCCGATGGCACCGGACAGAATGGGCTCTACACTTCTGAGTTGCTCAAGCAGATGCGCGTTCCAGGATTGGCCGTGACTGAGATGTTCATGCGCGTGCGCGCGGACGTGATGAAGCAAACCGGCAACAAACAGGTGCCGTGGGAGGCTTCATCGCTGGTAGGATCATTTTATTTCAGTGGTGGTGCTAGCTCCACTGGGGCGAACAGTGGAGCGAACAACGCGGCTCCCAGTGAAACACGATTCGATGCAGCGGCTTTTGAGTACAGCTACTGGGAAACGATCAAGAGCAGCACCAGTGCTGACGACTTCAAAGCTTACCTAACGAAGTATCCTGAAGGGCAGTTCTCTTCTCTCGCGAAAAACAGAATCAAAAACCTTGAGGTAGCCACGAAACCTGCTGAGATAGCACCGACATCGAGAAATACCGGTGGGGCGGAAATTGCTTTTTGGGACTCAGTCAAGAACAGCACCAATCCGGAAGATTTTAGGTTGTACTTAAAGAACTATCCTGCAGGTGCGTTGGCGGAGTTAGCGAAGAACCGAATGACCGGTTTAGAAACTGCTGCGCGAGAAAAAGAAAAGGAAGCAGCGAAGGATTCTTTGGAAGGAACGACATGGAGAGGAGAATTGCATTTTGCTGACAATAATAAGCCGTCGAAAATTGACAAGGGTGAGACTCAGCTCCTTCCAGGCGGGCAGGTTATTTGGACGTGGACTAACTACAGCAAGATTATCCGTTACAAGGGTACCTGGAAGCGCATTGGGAATACGGTCTCAATGGAATTGATCTACGAAAAGAATGGCGATCGCTTCCGTAGTCGCGCTGAGGCAACCATAAGTCAGGACACGATGGAGATGGAGTGGGACTTGAGTTCGCGGCATCCATATCGATGGGTTTTGAGAAAGGTCCAGTGAACACGAAAGTCAGCTTACGATCATAGTGAGGACGTCAGCGACGGAGACGACCTACGAAGAGGGAAGAAAAAGCCATAGCGCTGAACGAAACGCGGTTTCACCCACCAAGGCTGGCCGGCAAAGAATGCTTGTCAGAATATGTGTGAAACCTTTGAGGTGATCTATGAAATCAAGGTCCCCATTTTTCGACAAGCACAACTACCGATTCAACGCTGCCTCGGCGGCCGAAGCTGTTCGCGCTCTAGCCATTCGAGAGGTTTGCAAACTTACGCCACAGACTTTGCCTCGAAAGTAAGTTGTCAGCCGGCGCGGTGGAAAGAATGATCTTGATCTTTAACTTAATCAATCGAACGCTGTGGACGTTAACCATAGGCCTAGCCGTGCTCGGCACGCTCTCGTTCACTTCTTCCGCAATAGCGCAGCCGCGTTCACGCGGCTTGCCCGGAGGGTTGCTAGACCAGCCGTTCTACGGCTGGGTGCGTCATGGGCCGTAACTACTCAGCCCGCTTCAGCGGGCTTTGTTCGCCGAGGCTTTAGCCTTAATGCTAAAGCGATTTCGTAGAAGCACGCTAAAGCGCGCGAATGAATTTGTGTTCACGCTTGAACCCGGCGCTACAAGCGCCGGTCTAGTAACCCTAAGGGAAAGCCGCGTGAACGCGGCTGGCTACGACGGCGGCAGAGCCGCTCGTGCAACAAACTAGCAAGTACTCACGGAGGAGACATGACCACCGGCATCTTCAAACTGATCCATCGAACGCTATTGCCCTTGAACATAAGCCTCGCGGTTCTTGCTGCCTTCTCATTCACTTCCACAGCGATCGCCCAATCGGAAGATGAGAACTCGCGCCAGATCGTCCTCGATCGCTTTAACAAAGCGCGCCCGGCAGAAGCGGCTAACACGCCGAGCGTCCGCAATCGAACGCGCGTCGCGCTGCGAGCGGCGATTTATCGACGCACAGGACCGCTGCGAGGCCCACGCATATCAACCCGCGTCCAATTTGAAGAAGTCGGAGTGACCGTCTGGCGTTTGCGGCCGGCGCGGCCTTCCGATGAAGGCGGCCGCGTTTTGGTGCAGGAAGGTCTGAAGCAGGCCGAATGGACGCCGGAAAGAATCGAGGCCGACACGCCTTTGAAGATCGGCGATCGTGTGCGCTTGAGCGTTGAGTCACCGCGTCCGGGTTTTCTCTACATCATCGATCGCGAACAATACGCAGATGGCTCGCTGGGCGAACCGATGCTGATTTTCCCCACGCTACGAACGCGCGGCGGCGACAATCGCGTCGAGCCGGGAAAGCTGATCGACATTCCGGCGCAGGAAGATCAATACAGCTACTTCACTGCCCAGCCCGCCGGTGATCGTCGCGACCAGACGGCCGAAGTGCTCACGATCATCCTCGTGCCGCAGCCCTTGCCTCTGCAAATTGCCGAGCAGCCGCTCAAGATGGCGGAAGGACAAATAACCGGTTGGGAAAAGCTCTGGGGCGGACTTGCTGAGCGGCTTGAATTAGTGGGCGGCGCGGGGCGTTTGTGGACGATGGAAGAAAAAGCAGCAGGCGCGGCGATGGGTCGTCAACTTACTCAGGCGGGGCCGCCGCCGCAAACCGTCTATCGCGTGGCTCGCAAAACCGGCGGGCCGTTGCTGGTTACTGTGCCGCTGCGCTACGGGAGATAGGAGCGCGGGCTTCCTTGCCTGCACAGCATGCGAAGCACGTCTCTTGCGCAATGGAGTCAGTACCGCCTGCGTAAGCAGGTGGGAGCATCGGTCAAGCCGGAATTGAGTGCTGGCCCCATCCGCTGACGCGGATGGTACTGACCTCATGGGCAAAGATGCCCGCGCTCCTCTACTTCTACTTCCACTCGCCCACCAACACAAACGGCGCCCAGTAGAAAGGCGCGCTGTATTTCTTGCCATTGATCATCGCCAGTTGCGCTTCGCGCAAAGCGACTGACGGCGAGTTGGCGGTAGAAGATCCCAGCAGGCGCTGATAGAAATCAGTCATCAGTTCGGCGGTTGATTTGTCGGCCACTGACCACAGGCTCACCCCGACGGTGGGCGCGCCCGCGTACATGAACGCGCGCGTCAAGCCAATCACGCCTTCGCCGCGCTTTTCTTTGCCCAGGCCGGTCTCGCACGCCGAAAGCATCACCAGCGAATTGCCCAGTTTCAAGTTGAAGATTTCGTCGGTGCGCAGAAAACCGTCGCCCGTTTTGTTGCCCACCAGAGACAGAACCACGCCGGTGAACTGCGGGCGTTCGGCGTCCAGCAGTCCGTGCGTCGCGATGTGCACGACGCGATAGTTACTTACGTCGCGACTGCGCACGTTGTCTTCGCTGGCATTCAAATCGGTCCACACATCGGGCTGGCCGCCGGCGGCGCGCGCGATCTTCGCAATCTCTTCCGCTTCGACGCGCGTTCCGGCGAGTCGTGCAAGCTGCAACCCACCCGGCGTCTGCCCACTCGGGCCCGCCACGTCGCTGACCGCGCTCTCCAAACCCAGACCGAGGCCGCGCGCTTCGCTGGAAGTTTGAACAGCTACGCCGCCGTTCAAGCGCGGATCGTCGGCGCGGAAAATTGGATCAGCAATCAGCAGGAGCCGCTTGCTTGTAGCCGGAGTGCTCTGCTGGCGGATCGCCGCGATCACCGAAGCTGACGGAGCGTAAACGACGTCGTTTGTCTTGATCAGATAACTGAGCGAGGCGTAATCCGCGCCGTCCGTCGTCTTGGCGAGGGCTTCAAACGGCACGTAATTCAACGCGCCATCAGCCACGACCAGCAGGCGTTTGTCGCCGATCAAATTCACAGCCGGCTCAACTGCGGCTTTGTAAAGCGCATTCGACGCCGTCGCAAACGCGGCGAGATTTTCCGAAGGCCCCTGCACGATGCCGAGGCCGCGTTGCTGATCGGCGGCGACATCGATGCCCACGATGCGGCGCTGAAGTTTCGGCGGAATCAGTTGCGCGCGAAAATCCGTCGCCAGCTTGTCAACGTCGGCGCGCGGTGGGAGCTGGAAAAGCGAGACGCCACCCCGTGCGACCGCAAATATGTAAGAGCGATCGCCGCCAAGGCAGTATTCAAGCAGCACCGTGTTGTCGTCCAAGACTTTTTGCTGAACCTCGGCTAGCGACAGCGGCTGGGCCGCAGTCAAGGCGGCGTAACGCGGACTGGCGGTGCGAATCTGATTCTCAATATCGTCAAAATCGGTCTGTAGTTTGTCGAGGTCGGCTTCCAGTTCCGCAGGTTTTCGTTTTTGATCCGCCGCCAGACTGATGCCGGTTAGTTGATCGGCGATCTGCTGCTGGCTTTCGAGATTGTCCTGCTTACGCTTCAACAAGTCGGGCGGCACGCCTTCGGTAATTTGGGCGTTCACTTCGCCCAACATGTCCAGCAGCGATCGCGCGCGACGCTCTTCGGAAATCCTGAAAGCCTCAGCGGCGTAGTTCAGCGCCTTGCCGCTGAGCGGCGTACCTGCCGTGGAATTCATCAATGCCATTTCGGCGAATTCACTCGCAGCTTCGTCATAGACGTCTTTCGTCGTTGCCAGAAACGTCGAGCGCGATTCATCCGCGCGCAAACTGCCGGCACGAATCGTTTCGATTTGTTTCAACGCCGAGCGGTACGCAGAGAGCGAATCTTCGCGCAGCTTCGCGGCCTTGTCTGGGTTCTCTTGCCCGGATTGCAACCACAGGCTGCGGCCCTGGCCGCGAAAAGCAGGCCACATAAGATCGAGCCGCTTGTCTTGTTCCGCCGTCTTGCTGGCTTCGCTGAAAAGCTTGGCCGCGTCCGAGTATTTACCCAGACGCAACGCCACATCACCGAGACTGGTGCGCGCGGCCGTGCGAAAGCGACGCGTCTGTCCCAGCTTCGCAACGATCGGCAACGCGCCGCTGCCGGCGTCGAGCGCGTTCTGAAAATGCTTGCGCGCGGTGTCGAGATCATTGTTGGCGAACGCGATGCGGCCCATACCCAACTCGTAAGTCATGTAAACGATCGCCACGCGATATTCATCAAACTCTTTTTTCGTCTCGAGCAAACCGATCGCCGAGCTGGTCGGCGTCGCGATGCTAACGTTCCCCGTCGATATACTGCCAAGCATGCCGCCGAGCCCGCCCAGACGGCGAGTCACTTTTGCCGCCGCGCTTTCCGGCTTCTTCACATTCATCATCGCGTAAGCCGTGCTCGCCTCAGACATGCGGCCAAGCCGATAATTCGTGTCGCCAATTTTCGCGAGCATCAGGTTCGCATTGAAGCCGTTGGCCGCCGCGCTGCCCACGGTTTCAGTCGCCGCGGCTGCGGTTGAGCCGGCCCGGCTGGCCACGCTGTTCGCTGCAGCTTGATTCGTTTCATCCTTGCTGCTTGCGCCAACGAAGGCTTCGTAAGCCGATCTGTAATGATCGAGCGCGACTTTGTATTGACCCTGGATCATGTATAGATCGCCGAGCCCGTCTTCGGCAGCGGCAACGCCTCGGCGGCTGTTTGATTGAGTGAAAAGCTTGAGCGCGTCTTCCAAATAACCCAGCGCCTGATCAGCATGACCCTGTTTCAGCAACGCGCGACCGCGACTGAGCGCGGCGCTGGCGTCGGTCTGTTGTGGTTCGACCGCGCGAGAGACGTTATGCGCCGAGACGGAGAAAAGATAATGGGAAGAAATTACA
>DASZZL010000098.1:0-57408 GCA_035545035.1 Pyrinomonadaceae bacterium | reverse complement strand
GCAAACGCTTGGCCCGATTGCGGTCGACCGACTTTCCGATCGCTTTGCTCGACGCCGTTGTTCCCAGACGGTGCTCGGCCAATTCGTTCCGGCGCAAAAAAGCGGCCAGCAAGCGGCCGTTATAACGCTGCCCTTCGGCGTAAACTTTTTGAAACTCAGGCCGCGCGCGCAGACGGCGCTGCAGCGGCAACGCTTGGCTGGCTTTCACCGGCGCGTCATTTACACCTGAGAACAAGTTCAGTAGTGCGACGGAGTGAGCCGCTTTCGGCCTTTGGCGCGGCGCCGCTTGAGCACGAGCCGGCCGTTCTTGGTGGCCATGCGCGCGCGAAATCCATGCGTCTTGGCGCGGCGGCGATTGTTCGGTTGAAAGGTTCGCTTTGGCATAGACGATAATTCCTTCGCTCAACGAAAAGTCCTAGCCTAACGGCGCGGCAGAGCGATGTCAAGCAAGGCCGGAACGCGCCTTGACGCGTTGTAAAATCGCGTGTTAGCCTTCAAATCTTTTACTAGTTCCGGTTTGGGTCACTGTGACTGAACAAGTCGCACTCAGTCTTTCGGTGAAACGCAAATCTCCGATCTGAGATTTGCGATCTGAAGACTTAAATCCCAACTTAAAATCGTCGCGATGACATTTCCGCTCGGCTTCGCCGAAAACTCGATTCAACTTGTGCCTGACGGCACGCTGCTTCTGCACGTTCTGATCATCCTGGTGATGGTTTACGTGCTGAATGCGACGCTTTTCAAACCGATCAATCGCATCCTGGAAGCGCGCGAGCGGCGCACGAAAGGCCGTCTGAGCGAAGCGCAGGAGATTCTGCGCAGCGTCAGCGAAAAACTTGCTAACTACGAGCGTCAGCTGCGTCAGGCGCGCGGCGCGGCTTACGCGTTTTCCGAGAGCGAGCGCGCGGAAGCGATGCAGGAGCGACAGAAAAAGCTGAACGAGATGCGACAGAAGCTGTCTGAGTCGATTGCGCAGGAGAAGGAAGCAATCCAGCAGCAAGCCGAAGCTGCGCGCGGAACGCTGGAAATTGAATCACGCCGCCTCGCGCGCGAGATAGGCGCGCGGGTTTTGAGTCGTCCGATCACCGACGCGGAAATGAATTGAGTCATGTTTCTTCTCTTCATTACGATGGATGCCTTCATGGTTCTTGCCGCGGCGGAAGGAACACGCTGGTGGGATTATCCGGGGTTTGAGCTTTGGAAGTTCGTTAACCTCGCGATTTTCATCCCTCTTCTAATCTGGTTTTTGAATCGCGTCCTTGGAGTTCATGGGGCTCTGCGCGACCGGAAAGATCTGATACGTCGCGATCTCGTACGCGCTCAAGAGGAACGGGACGCCGCGGTCGCGAAGCTAAAGGAAGTCGAGGAGCGTCTGGCGCGGCTCGACACCGAAGTTGCCGAGATTCAGGAACGGTCGAAGCGGGAAGCCGCGGAAGAACGCGAGCGCATTGCGCGCTCGATGGAAACTGAGATTGCCAGGCTCGGCGAGCAGGCGCAGCGCGAAATCGAGAGCGCCGGCAAGACGGCGAAGCATGAACTGCGGCGTTACACCGCCGAACAAAGCGTGCGTTTGGCGGAAGAGATGATTCGCCGTGAAATGAAACCCGAAGACGACGCGCGCCTGATCGACAGCAACATCCGGGAACTCGGAGGTGCGGCCCGATGAGTGTGCAAACGGTGGCGCGTCGCTACGCCTCGGCGCTCGCGGACGTCGTTCTGGAGCGAGGCGAAGCGGCTGAAGTCCAGACAGAGTTGGCGGCGTGGGAAGAGATGATCCAATCGACGCCCAACCTCCTGGAAGTATTTCGCAACCCGACCATCGTGCTCGATCAGAAACGCGCCGTGCTTAACAAACTGATCGAGCGCGCCCAGCCGCGGCAGACGACCGTAAATTTCCTGAAAGTGCTCTTGCAGAATCAGCGCTTGACCGAACTTGGCGAAATCAATCGCAAACTGACGGACGTGCTTGACGCGCGCGCGGGCATGGTTGCGGCAACAGTTACAACTGCGCGATCTGTGCCTGAGAGTTCACAGCAGCAGCTGCATGCGAAGCTTACTGGATTGACCGGCAAAAAAGTGCGTGTCAACTTTGCCACCGATCCGGATTTGCTTGGCGGCATCGTCACGCGGATCGGCTCGACCGTTTACGACGGCTCAGTGCGCAATCAGTTGCAACAGATTAAGGAAAGAATGGCGGGAGAGCATCAATAGCCACAAAAATGCGCAAAAAGCACAAAGTTTTTGCATTTACTTTTGCGCCTTTTGAGCCTTTTCGTGGCTAACTTAGTGGAAATGAATCATGGAACCAATTAAAGCAAACGAAATCAACGACATCATTCGCCAGCAGATCGAGAATTTTGAAGCCGGCGTCACCGTGATGGAAGTCGGCACAGTGATCAAGGTGGGCGACGGTATCGCCGAGGTTCATGGCCTGGAAAAAGTCATGGCCAGCGAGCTGCTCGAGTTTCCGCACGAAGTGCGCGGCCTGGCGCTAAACCTCGAAGAAGACAAAGTCGGCGTGGTGCTGTTCGGCGAGTTTCAAAAGATCAAAGAGGGTGATCTGGTGAAACGCACGGGCCGCATCATGCAGGTTCCGGTCGGCCCGGCGCTGATCGGTCGCGTGGTGGATGCGCTGGGCAATCCGATTGACGAGCGCGGACCGATTCTCACCGACGAATACAATCCGGTCGAAACTATTGCGCCCGGCGTGGTCGATCGCCAACCGGTGAAAGAGTCGCTGCCAACGGGACTGAAAGCGATCGATTCGATGGTGCCGATCGGCCGCGGCCAGCGCGAACTGATCATTGGTGACCGTCAAACTGGCAAGACCGCCGTCGCCGTTGACACGATCATTAATCAGCGCGGCAAAGACGTAATTTGCATCTATGTCGCAATCGGACAGAAGGCTTCTACCGTCGCGCAGGTTGTGAAGACGCTCCAGGATTTTGACGCCATGAGTTATACGATTGTCGTCAAAGCTACCGCTTCCGATCCCGCGGCGATGCAGTTTCTGGCTCCTTACTCTGGCGCGGCGATGGGCGAATACTTTCGCGATCGCGGACAGCACGCGCTGACTATTTACGACGATCTTTCGAAGCAGGCAGCCGCGTATCGCGAGATTTCCTTGTTACTGCGTCGTCCACCGGGCCGCGAAGCTTACCCCGGCGACGTTTTCTATCTGCACTCGCGCCTGCTCGAACGCGCCGCGAAACTTTCTGATGCGAAAGGTGGCGGCTCCCTCACCAGTCTGCCGGTGATCGAAACGCAGGCGGGCGACATCTCGGCTTACATTCCGACCAACGTGATTTCGATTACCGACGGTCAGATCTTTCTCCAGGGCGATCTTTTCAACGCCGGTATTCGCCCGGCCATCGACGTCGGCAACTCAGTCTCGCGCGTGGGAGGCGCGGCGCAAATCAAGGCGATGAAACAGGTCGCCGGCGGTCTTCGTCTCGATCTCGCGCAGTATCGGGCGCTCGCTGCGTTCGCGCAATTTGGGTCCGACCTGGACAAAGCGACGCAATCGCAACTCGCGCGCGGTCATCGCCTCACGGAAATCCTGAAACAGCCGCAGTACGAGCCGATGGACGTTGAGAAGCAGGTACTGATCATCTGGGCTGCAACCAACGGTTTCACCGACGACGTTCCCGTCGAAAACATTCGCAAGTTTGAGGTGGAACTGTTGCGCTTTATCGAGAACTCGCACCCAGCCGTCTTGTCGAAGTTGCGCGAGAAAAAAGCGATCGACGACGAGATTCAAAAGGATCTCGAACAATCGCTCAAGGATTTCAAGGAGCGCTGGGCGGAAGAAGCACGAGCCGCGGCAGCGGCATAACCAAAGTGATGAGGACTAAGTACTGAGGACTGAGTTGGCTAAGCACGCTTAGTCCTCAGCACTCAGTACTCAGCACTATTTTTTGAATGGCAACCCTTTTAGACATTCGCCGGCGCATTAAGTCGGTCAAGAACACCGAGCAGGCCACCAAAGCGATGAAGATGGTGTCGGCGGCGAAGTTGAAGCGCGCATCGGATCGCGTCGTCAACGCGCGGCCGTTTGCCAACAAGATGGGTGACGTGCTCGGCGAATTGTCAGGTCAAACGGCGGAAGACTTTCATCATCCGCTGCTCGACACGCGGGGCGACCAGCGCTACCTGCTGGTGCTGATCACGGCCGACAAAGGCCTGTGCGGCGCGTTCAATACCAATCTGCTGAAAGCCGCGCAGAACTTCGTCAAGGAACACTCGGACAAGTCGATCGATTTGCTGGCGATTGGGCGCAAAGGCCGCGACTTCTTTCGCCGCCGTCGCGCCGAGATCGTCTCGGAATACGTCGGCCTCACCGGCAAAGGCCGCGTCGAGTTTTCCGAGGCGCTCGACGTCGCGCACGACGTGATCAAGCGCTTCACCGAAGACGAAGAATTGGACAAAGTGTTTCTTATCTTCAGCGAGTTCAAGTCCGTGCTGACGCAGCGCGTGATGGTCGAACAACTCCTGCCAATTTCGCGCGCGGCAGAGTCAAATGATACCGGCGCCGGGCCAGCGGTCGAGACGAAGGAATACATTTACGAGCAGACGCCCGCGGAAATCTTCAGTCGGTTGTTGCCGCGTCTGGTCGAGACCAAGATCTTTCGCGCGCTGCTGGAATCGATCGCGTCTGAGCAGGGCGCGCGGATGACGGCGATGGATGCGGCCTCGAAGAATGCCGGTGAGCTGATCTCTTCGCTGACTCTTAACATGAATCGCGTCCGGCAAGACGCCATCACCAGAGAGATCATCGAGATCGTTTCGGGCGCGGCGGCACTGTAAAGGAAAAAGTAAAAAGGTAAAAGGCAAAAGTTAAGGCCCGGTTTCTGCTGGGTGTCTTTTTCCTTTTGCCTTCTTCCTTTTGCCTTCGCTATGCGGTCATCACATCATCGTCTATCACGTTATGGCCCGCTCGTGGTGTGGGTGGCGCTGATCTTTATCGGCTCGAGCAGTGTCTTATCAGCTTCGAACACCTCGATCGTTTTGCGGCCGGTGTTGTGGCTGTTTCCTCACGCCAGCGAAGCGACCTTAGCCCTCATCCATTTCATCGTTCGCAAGACCGGGCACTTGACTGAATACGCGATCCTCGCGATCCTTGCCGCGCGCGCGTTTCGGACATCTTCGCACGAGCTGTTTCGCAACCGCTGGTTTTGGGTTTCTCTCCTGTTCGTCGTTGCTTACTCGCTCAGCGACGAATTCCACCAGAGCTTCGTGCCGACGCGCACTGCCTCGATTTACGACAGCATGATTGATTCGGTTGGCGGGCTGACAGCACTGGTCTTAATCGCTTTGCGTAAAGGGCGCGCAGTGACCAAACGACGTCAAAGTTGAACACCGCCCTCGTTTTCACCGTATAATAGCTGCGGCCCGCGAGCTTGTTCGCTGGGGCCCAAAGGAGATTGCAATGGGAATTCTTGACCGGCTCAGTCCAAGTGCGCAGTTCATTGAAGTCATTGAGTGGCTCGACAACACGGGCGACACGATGATGTATCGCTTTCCAGTTCGCGATCAGGAGATCAAGAACGGCGCGCAATTGATCGTCCGCGAATCGCAAGCGGCGGTTTTTGTTCATGAAGGACAGATCGCCGATGTGTTTGGTCCGGGGCGTTTCAGTGTCGAAGGTGGCAACACGCCGATTCTGTCGAAGCTGGGTGCCTGGAAAACCGGCTTCAACTCGCCGATCAAGTCGGAGGTTTATTTCGTCAACACCAAACAGTTCACCGATCTGAAGTGGGGCACATCGAATCCGGTAATGATGCGCGACGCGGATTTCGGCATGGTGCGTCTGCGCGCCTTCGGCATCTATTCGATGCGCGTCGCCGATCCGCGAGAGATGATTAAGCAAATCGCCGGCACGAATGCGCGCTTCGTTACCGAAGATATCGAAGGACAGTTGAAGCGCACGCTGGTCAGCGGATTCTCCGACGCGCTGGGGGAATCAAAGATCGCCGCGCTCGATCTCGCCTCGAACTACGACGAGCTTGGCCGCTTTGCGCGGACGAAGCTTAATGATGAATTCAAGTCGCTCGGTCTCGAGCTGACAAAGTTTGTCGTTGAGAACATCTCGCTGCCCGAAGAAGTTGAAGCAGCGATGGACAAGCGCACGTCGATGGGTGTGCTCGGCGACATGGGCAAGTACACGCAATTTGAAGCGGCCCAGGCTATGCGCGATGCCGCGCAGAATCCCGGAGGTGGCGCGGGATTGGGCGCAGGGCTCGGCGCAGGATTCGCCGTTGGCAACGCGATGGCTGGGGCGATGACCGATGCGATGAAGCAACGGGGTGCGACTGTGGAGCCAGCAAGCGGTCCGACCGAAAAATGCGTTAAGTGCGGCGCGGCGATGCCGACCGGTTCGAAGTTCTGTAGCGAGTGCGGCGCTTCGCAGGTTGCAGCGAAGTGCTCGAATTGCCAGCACGAGCTGAAACCGGGTACGAAGTTCTGCGATGAGTGCGGAACTAAGGTCGCTTAGCCTGTTTTACAATTGATTGAATCCAGAAGGCCGGACGTGATGCGTCCGGCTTTCTGCTTTATTGGCTCTCGCGGACAGCCCGATGTTATGCTTGACCACCCCAACGACCACCCTTGGTTGAAATTGAATGCTGAGCCAGTTCAAACATCCACGACGTGTAGTGATCACCGGCATGGGGTGTGTCACTCCAATCGGAATCGGACGAGAGGCTTTTTGGTCCGGGCTGCAAAAAGGCGAGAGTGGTGTGCGCCGCATCGAGTCGTTTGACGTCTCTCAATCGCCGGTAAAGATTGCCGCGCAGGTGCAGGACTTTGATTGGGAGGCCCAGCTCGGCCCGAAAGATCGAAAGCACGTGCCGCGAACTGTGCCCCTCGCATTGGCCGCGGCACGCGAAGCGTTCCAGGACGCAGGAATTGCTCCAAACGATCTTTCGCGGGAAGAAAAGCAACAGATTGGCGTAATGATCGGCACCGGGGGCGGCGGGTTGCCTTTCGTCGAGCAGCATTACGCAATCTGGTATCAAGGGGGCTCGCATTCCAAGGCAAGCGTCTACATAATTCCCGCAGCCACGCACGGCACATTGTCCAGCGAGCTTTCGATGGCCTTTGGGCTGCGCGGTCTGTCGCATGTGATCTCGACCGGATGCACCAGCTCGACCGACGCGATTGCTTACGCAGCGCAACACATCGCGCTGGGACGTCAGGAAGTGATGCTTGCCGGCGGTGTGGATGCGCCATTGGCGCCGGGAATACTGGCCGGATTCAATCTGCTGACGGTGCTGACAACGGAATGGAACGACGAGCCGCAACGCGCATCGCGCCCCTTCACGCGCAATCGATCCGGTATGGTGCTCGGGGAGGGCTCATGGATCTACGTGCTGGAAGAATTCGAACGAGCGAAGCAGCGTGGCGCGAAGATCTATGCCGAGATTACCGGTTACGGCTCGACCTGTGACGCTTATCATCGCGTTCGTCTTCAGGAAGGTGGCGACGAGCCGGCGCGCGCGATGGCGCTCGCCATGCAGGATGCCGGCATCGGGCCGGAGAAGATCGACTACGTCAACCTGCACGGTACTTCAACGATGCTCAACGACCGCATTGAAACGAATGCGCTGAAACTTGCGCTGAACTGCAACGCGCACCGCATTCCAATGTCCAGCACGAAATCACAAGTCGGACATCCGCAAGGAGCGAGCGGCGCCGCCGGTCTGGGCGCGGCTTTGTGCGCCATGCAAACGCGGGTCATCCCTCCAACAATCAACCTCGACGATCCCGATCCGGATTGCGATCTCGACTATGTTCCCAACGTAGCGCGCGCAGCCGACGTGCGCGTCGCCCTGTGCAATTGCATCGGTTTTGGATCGAAGAACAGCGCGCTGGTCATTCAAAAGCTGTAATTGGTGAATCGTAAATAGCAAATAGAAAAAGCTGTTCCCTCGATTTACGATTCACGATTCACGATTTTACGATTCACTAGCTATGTTCGATCGATTTCGACACCGCAGCCATGAACTCGAGAACATCGACAAGGGCACGTACACGCCCGAAGAATACCAAGGCTGCATTGTCGAACTGCAGCGAGTGAACGAATGGCTCGGCGACGCGAAGGCCCTGCGCAGCTCGCTCTTGAAAGGAATTGAGCGTGCGGGTTTGAGATCGTTTTCGGTTTTGGACGTGGGCGCGGGTTCAGGAGAACTACTTCGGGTCGCGGCGAAGTGGGCGCGGGGAACAGATCGCCGTGCATCGTTAGTCGGTCTGGAGTTGAATCAAAGATCCGCCACGGCGATTCTCGATGAGTCGCGCGAGTTTCCCGAAATCTCTTCGGTGCAAGCCAACGGATTCGCGCTTCCGTTTTCCGATAATTCCGTCGATTACGCCATCTCGTCCGTGGCGCTGCATCATTTTGATGACGTGGGCGCGATTGAGATTCTTCGTGAAATGGGCCGCGTTGCGGCGCGCGGAATTTTCGTAATCGACCTGCACCGGAACCCGGTGGCGTATTTTTTCTACACGACAATTGGGCGCTTGTTTCTGCACAATCGATTGCTGCGTGAAGACGGCGCGCTTTCGATTTTGAAGAGTTTCAAGCCGGAAGAGATGGAGGCGCTTGGTCATCAAGCTGGGCTCGGGAATGTCATCGTTGAGAAACATTTTCCCTCGCGTTTGGTTTTATCGGCAGGAGTATGAGTAAGGCGTTCGACTACGACGTGATCATCGCCGGAGGCGGACCTGCCGGCGCCAGCGCGGCGACTCATTTGGCGATGCGCGGCGCACGTGTCTTGCTCGCTGAGCAGAAGAAATTTCCGCGCGAGAAACTTTGCGGAGAGTTTATCTCGCCCGAATGCGCGGTCCACTTCGAACGTCTCGGCGTGATCGATCGGATGCTGGCGGCAGGTCCGGCCAGGCTCCAAGAAACCGTCTTTTACGCGCGTAACGGCAAGAGCGTTTGTGTTCCGAGCGCGTGGTTTGGCGCGAACGGCTCGGCCCTTGGGCTGAGCCGAGCCGAGATGGACGAGCGTCTATTGCGTCGCGCCGGCGAAGCAGGTGTCACGGTCCTCGAAGATGCGCAAGTGGCGGACTTGCTTTTCGAGCAGGCAGAAATTTGCGGCGTCAGCCTGAAGAGCGCCGGAAACCAAATCAGTTACCGCGCGCCAGTCACAATCGACGCCACGGGGCGCGCTCGCTCGCTCGCTCGTCGCGTGGGACCGCATCGAGCTGGATCGAAGTCGAATCGTGCTCCCCTGGTGGCGTTCAAAGCCCATCTTGAAGACGCGCGCGTCGCGCCCGGTGCGTGCGAAATTTATTTTTATCGGGGCGGATACGGCGGCCTAAGCAGCATTGAAGACGGCCGCAGCAATCTTTGTTTTATCGCATCGGCGCGTGACGTCCGCGCTTGCGCCGCGGATGCCGAGCGCGTGATGCGCGAGATTGTCTGTCAAAACGCCCGCGCAGCTCACACGCTCGCAAACGCCCGCGCGCGCTCGGCGTGGCTCGCCGTTACGCTTGAGAGTTTTGGCAGGCATCAAATCGCACCAGCGAAAGCTTTGCTGACAATTGGCGATGCTGCGTCCTTCATCGATCCGTTTACCGGAAGCGGCATGCTGATGGCGCTGGAGAGCGGCGAACTCGCCGCGCAGGTCATCGCTGATCATCTGGACGCAATCCGCGACGGTTGTGGATTCGAGGAACTTAGCGAACAGTATCGGGTCGCCTACGAGAGAAAATTCGATTCACGTTTGCGGATCTGTTCGCTGATGCGCCGGGCCGCTTTTGCGCCCGGACTGGCTGAGATGGCGATTCGGTTCTTCCGTACGAGCGTTCGGCTGCGCCAATTTGTGACGCGCGCAACCAGAGGCAGCTCGCGGGAGAACTTGCGATCGGCTGCCTCGTGAATCTAAGGCAATGGCCTATGCCCTCGGCCCGGGCCCCTTCGGCCCGCAATAATTCCTTGCCACGCGAGAGTTTTTACTGTAAAAAGCGCGTTAGATGTGATCGGCGGGCATTGAGTTCAATCGAAGTTCGCCGACGCGCAGGTTTCCCCAAACGTTCGGCAGGCGTCCGAGCTTACATTCAGAAGGAGAAAACAAAGATGCGTTTTTCCCCTGGTCAATGGCGCAGAACTTCGATTCAGGTTCTGTTGGTTTGCTTAGCGGTGTTTTCATTTGCGAGCTTGGCGATGTCGCAGGCCCAGTCGAACGCGGCGGACTTACAGGGCGTCGTGCGCGATGCCAATGGCGCCGTGGTGACTAACGCGACGGTCACGGCGCGTAATACGGCCACGAACCAGACGCGCGAGGCAACGACGAACGACGACGGTTTCTATAAGATCATCAATCTGCCTCCCGGAGACTACGAAGTAACGGTTGCGGCTCCAAACTACAAGACCGCGATTGCCAAAGTGACGCTTACAGTTGGTCAGACGGCAAATCAGGATATCCCCTTGGAAGTGGGCGACATTAAAGCCATTGTAAATGTGCCGGCAGGATCCAAGCCTAACATCGTGGAAACCACGAGTACGGCCGTGACCAACACCGTCGATCAGCAGCGGATCGAAAACCTCCCCATCAACGAGCGTAATTATCTTTCGTTCGCGCTAACTTCATCGATGGTCAGTCGCGACGGCGGCCGGCCGATCGGCCCGGCGCCCACGACGGGATTGAACTTTGGCGGACAGCGCGGCCGATCCAACCTCGTGCAGGTTGACGGCGCCGACAACACGGACAACTCAGTCAATGCATCGCGATCCACTGTCAGTCAGGAAGCCGTGCAGGAATTCCAGGTAGTGAGTAATTCATTCGCGCCGGAATTTGGGCGTTCAGCAGGCGGCGTCGTCAACGTAGTGACCAAAGGAGGAACGAACGATTGGCGAGGAAACCTCTTCGGCTTTCTGCGCCACAAGAGTTTTCAGGCGCGCAATGCGTTTGCGCCCATCGCGAAACCGCCATTCACGCGCGCTCAGTACGGCGGTACGCTCGGCGGCCCGCTGGACAAAGACCGCACGTTTCTCTTTGTTTCCTTCGAACAGCGCCAGCGTCACGAATCAGGCTTCTTTACCAGCAACGTGGCGCAGGGCTTGACTGCCTCGGCGACGATACCCGTTATCCCTAGCATTAATCCGATTGCGCGCACCTTCACCAACATCACGACCGGCCAGGCAGCATTCATCAACGCTCTGGTGGCGTCGGGTGTCCCGGCAAACATTTGCGGCGCGCGAGCGTACGCGTTCTTTGCGTCGAGCGGCGGCTCGACTGGATTGACGGGCGGCACTCCTCTAATCTCGCCGAACGATGGCAGCGTGTGTCCGGCCATCAGTCCGATTCTACCGGGCGTGATTGGATCCCGTTTCATTCTCTCTGGTGCTCCGGTTCCTTCAACCACGACGAATGCGGCGGGCCAGCTCATTGCATTTCGGCCGCTGCAAGGTTTGCAAACCGTTTTTCCGATCACTGACAAGACGACCTTCAACTCATTCCGTCTGGATCATTTCATCACGTCCAAGCATCACCTCTCGTTTCGCTTCGGTTACAATCCGAGCACGATCACGGGAATTCAGGTCGAGTCGCAGAACCAGTCGCTGGGTCAGAACGACTTTTCACGCACCGGCATTCAGAAGCTAAAGGATACGTCAGCCGTGGCCACGCTGGCTTCCACGCTTTCGAATCGCATGGTCAACGAACTGCGCTTCAACTTTGGCGAACGGCGTGCCACGTTCAAGTCGCAGAACGGCGATGCCGTGGCCTTCAATATTTCAGGCACGGCGTTCATCGGCCGCGAATTGTTCTCGCCCGTAATTCGCACCGAAACGCGCTATGAATGGACCGATAGTCTGCAACTGTTGACGGGCAATCACACCTTCAAGTTCGGAGGCGATTACGCGTCGGTTGCCATACCGTCGGCAGTTTTTGAGTTAAACTTCGCGGGTCTCTTCAATTTTGGCGGCCTCGCGGCCACCACGCTGAACCCGGCTTTTGCCGGGGCTCCTGACTTCACGCCAGTGCAGCAATACGGTCTGGGCTTTCCGGCCAACTTCATTCAGGGGTTTGGGAATCCGGTCAGCAAGCTCTCCAACAAGCCGATCGCCTGGTTCGCGCAAGACTCCTGGAAAGTCCGACCCAACCTAACCTTCAACTACGGCCTGCGCTATGACTACGAGATAACGCAGCAGATCCCGACCGTTCCCTTCACCGATCCTCTTTCAGGCATAAGTCTGTCCGCAGGCGACCTCCTGGCTGCCCAAAACGCCCTGAATGTGCAACAGGGATTTCCGCGCGACAAGAACAACTTTGCGCCGCGCCTCGGTATCGCCTGGGACGTGAAAGGCGACGCAAAGACTGTGATTCGCGCGGCTGCTGGCATCTTCTACGACCATCCGCTGTTGGCCGTTGCCTTCAACTCGGACATCGCCGACGCGGCCCAGCAGCAACAGGGAATTCTGATCCCCGGAAGCCCGAGTCCAACGGCGAATCTAAATGCCGTGCAGGTCTTTCAAGGAACGGTGGTTATTTGTAATTTTCCCGGCGCTATCCCCGGTACTAACTGTACGCCGGGTGCTGCCGCAAGCGCGCAGTATCAGGCGGGACGACAGCGTTTCAACGATCAGACGTTCCCCGGCTTTGGTCCGGTCCTGCCATTCACGGTGCCGGTCAGCAAGGACTTCGTATACGCTTACGCGAATCAGGCCAATTTCACCGTAGAGCGTCAGTTAACCAAAGACATGTCGATCTCGGCAGGTTATCTTTTTGTCGGGGCGCATCATTTGAACCATCCGCTCGACATCAATGCTCCGCAAACAAATCTGCAGATTGCTAACTTCTTCCGCTTAGCTGGACGTAATCCGGCGAACACGACGGAAGCGATCAATTTCTCGATCCCGGCGAGCGGCGCGCCGTGTCCGGGAGGCGTTCCGCTTCAATGTTTCACGATGGCGACTCCAACTGGTGCGCCTGCTTATCCGACCGCCGGCACGACCTTCGCGATCATTGTCCCCGGAATGATTACCGCGCCGTTGGCGAACCTTGGTAGCAGAGTTATCAATGCCGGCATAGCCAATTTCTTCCGACCGAGCGCACCCAACTATTTCCTGGCCCAGGCGCTAACGGGCGGATTGGTAACTCCAGCGGTTCTCAATTCGGCGCTGCCCGGGACGCTGCGCACCGCGGGAACAATCTCGCCGTTCGGCTCTGTGAATGCGCAAGTATCCGACGGGAACTCGAACTACAACGCGATGAACATCGATGTGAAAAAACGCTTTTCAAGGAACTTCCAATTCCTCGCGTCCTACACCTGGTCGCATTCGATCGACGATTCGTCCGATCTGCAGACGCTCTTGCTGCCACAGGACAATCGGAACTTCGCCGCCGAGCGTTCCAACTCTCTGTTTGACCAGCGGCACCGGTTCGTCTTCAGCGCCCTGTTTGCTTCGCCGGAGAAGTGGCGCTCAGGTGATGGACTGCATAAGTTTCTCGCTGATTTCACTCTGGCGCCGATCTTTGAAATCTCTTCGGGCCGGCCGTTCAATATTCTAAGCAATCAGGACACGAACAACGACCAGTCAAATCAAACCGATCGTCCCGCTGTGCTGCCCTCTGGAGCGCTGTGCGTTCCCGGGACAACTGGCTGCACGCCGCTGATCACAAACGGCGTGTTCTCGACTGGCAGTCTGGGACGCAACCTGGGCATTACGCATAGGTTCTCTTCCCTGGACATGCGTCTGAGCCGCGTGCTCCGGCTCGGCGAGCGCGTGCGTTTGGATATCATCGCGGAGGGCTTCAATCTCTTCAATCGCTTCAACGAGGGCGCCGCATCACCATTCTTCGACGACGTCAACGCCTTCAACCAGCGTGCGAGCAACGGTCATTACTACGGCCGGCCGACTGCGGCATTCGATCCGCGCCAGTTTCAGTTCGGACTGAAACTTAACTTCTGAGCCGAGAACTCCGGGTAGTCTAGTCTGAAGTTTATTAGGCGGTCGGCCACCAAGCCGGCCGCCTTTCTCTTGTCGAAGTTTGGCGGCCGAGGCGAACCCGTCCGTGGCACGTGGCATCCGAAGAAAGTCTCAGGCTCTCCCGTAGCGTTGAAAACATTCGCCCAAATCTGAAAGAATCAGACCCATGAAGTACCATAGGTTTCGACCGCTACTGATTACCGTTTGCGCCGGACTGGCGTTGACCATTAGCGTGCAAGCTCAATCTTCGCGACCGCGCCGCGTCACCCCGCCAGATACTTTGCTGGGTCCGGAACCGAAGTCGCCGCCGGCTACCGACAAGAACGCGCCGCTGCTCGACGTAAAACCGGCGAAGCCGGTTGGCAATGCCCCAGTATCGACAGACACGACGCACGCCTATCAACTTTTCCAACAGAAGCAGTACGCCGCCGCTGCCCAGGAAGCTAAACAGATTGCCAACAGCGATCCCGGCAATTCAGAAGCTTGGAAGCTGGCGGGCTTTTCTGAGTTCTATCTAAAACAGTACGCGGATGCGTCTGACGATCTGAAGAAGGCGCTCGATCTGCAGCGCAAGGCAACTCAGGAAGACTCACACACGGTTGATGCCTTGGCGGAGAGCTACGTGTTGGCGGAGAGATTCGATCAAGCGCTGCCACTGCTCGTGACCGTTACGACGCGGCCCGGCGCTAGACCTGATCCATCATTTCTGTACTATCGCGGTCTGGCGGAATTCAAAACCGGGAAAGCCGCCGACGCCGAAAGGTCGTTCAACGCGGCGGTCAAAGCCGATCCGAAAAACGCTCCGTCGCTCTTCTACCTCGGACGCTTTGCTTTCGAGCGTAAAGACTTCGACGCCGCCATCGCCATGCTGAACCGCGCCACGGCAAGCGACCAGCGCGCGGCCGAGGCGTGGACTCTATTGACTTACTCGTACCTCAACCGCGGCGGCGCGGCAACGGGGCCAAAAGCTGACGCCGACTACCTTGCCGCCGTGCGTGCCGGCGAATCGCTCGTGAAGCTGCGCCCTGACGAGAACTCGACGATGCTCTACGCGCAGGCGCTCATAGGCGCGAAGCAGTATGCGCGCGCAGCTTCCGTGCTCGAACCCGTAGCCGCCAAACCGGACGCGAAGGGTGCGACGCTCTACTTGCTCGGCTTTGCCCAGACGCAGGTGAAAAACTATCCGAAGGCCATCGCCGCACTCGAGCGCGCAGCGCAGAGCACACCCAACGATGCGAACATTTACCGGATGCTCGGCTACGACTACGAGGTCTCAAAGCAGTACGCCAAGGCGCTCGCCGCTTACGAAAAAGGTTTGCAACTCGCGCCGGCGGATCCCGAGTTGAAGGAGTCAGCAGATCGCGTTCGGCCCTTTGCAAAATCATGACCTTGGATTAGCATCCTCGCCATGGAACGAATGCGCAACCACCCGATTGGCTCTTGGCGCGCGACGGCAATTCTCATCGTTTCTATTCTTACCTGGGCGAGTTTTGCCAGAGACGTCAGCGCCGCCTCGTGGAATGGCATCGAGCCGTTCAAGTCGCGCCGCGACGATGTCGTGAAAGCTTTGGGCAAGCCTATTGGTGAAAGCTCTGAAGGGGCTTTGCGGTTTGGGGTCTCTGGCGGCACGGTGTTAGTGAGTTTTGTCAGCGAGAAATTCGTCACGAACAAGAGGCTGCGACCACAACTAGCGGGCACGGTTCTAGAAATTGTCTTGCAACACGAACATTCTTCGGATACCCCTGAATCTATGAGTTTGTTGAAAAACAAGGAGTTCGTCCGCGATGACATGCAGAATGCTTCCATCTTTCACAGCAACAAGTCAGGGATCGTCTACACCTTCGTGGACGGGACACTAAAGACCACGCGCTTTACCTTTTCTGAGGTTCAACTGGCACGGGCGCGCCGATGACTCGCGGTGAACCAGATTGCACTCGGACGTCGAGTCAAGTCCGAGGATTCTTTAGAACCAGTTGGCAACTTGCGGCTTTGGCGAAGCGTCTTTAATCTGTCATTCTCCATCAAGAGAGCTCGTCATTCGAAGAAAGAACGGAGGCTTCCCCCAATGTTTCAGCGATCCGGAACATTTATTACAATTGCTCTGCTAGTGATGATGCCTTTGATCGCATTCGCCCAACGACCGCGCATGTCGAATGACGATGCGACCAAGCCGGCAACAGCGCTGCCGCCCCCAGCCCAAGCACCGCAAACAGTCAAAGCGAAGTACGAAGGCGGCGTTTTCGGCTACCCCAACAAGCTCAATGGTACGTTGACCTTTGACGATACGAACAAGCGCCTGCTCTTTCGCGACGGAAAACACAAGGAAATCCTGTTCGTTCCGTACAATGCCCTCACTGGCGCATACGGCGATACCCACTCAGTCCAACCGGCCGCCGCCACCATCGCCAGTCACGTGCCTCTGTACGGAATTCCGGCAAGCTTCATCAAGACGAAGGTGCGGTACTTGACGCTTCAATACAACGATCCCGACAGCAAAGCTGCCGGTGTTACCAGCTTCCGTCTTGAGAACAAGGATTCGCTCGACTCAGTTTTGAACACCCTGGCTAACAAAGCCGGCCTAACAAAGCGCGGCGAAGTGTTCATCAAGAAAAAGGAATAGATCCAGCCTCGCGCCCGACTCATTCCACCGCCCGAACGTTGCTCCTTCGTTCCGCGCAGCGCCCTTCTTGCGGTACAATCCTTCTAAACTCATGCACGATACTTGTAGTAAAGCTGAGCAACTGCTCAACTCCGTTTTCGACGAGGCAGGCTTTGACCTTCGCGCCTCGGCCTTAGAGTCGGAGGCCGGCTGCTTGTTGTCAATCGAGGGAACGGACAGCGGCCTACTCTTAAATCAGGGCGGTGAGTTGCTCGATGCGCTGCAGCAGATCCTTAATCAAGCGCTTGGGCGGACATTGCCAAAAGGCCAGCGGCTTGTCTGCGACGCCAACAATTACCGGGCAGCGAGAGAGGCCGAACTCCGCGCGATGGCTCTGCACGCGGCGCGCCAGGTTCGGACAACTTCTTCGGCATTCGTTTTTGGTCCCATGGATTCCAGTGAAAGGCGGGTCATACATCTGTCCCTGGCCGAGGAACAAGATCTCGAAACTGAGTCGATCGGCGAAGGCAATGCCCGTCGCTTGCGGGTCAGCCTGAAGTCTCCGGCCGGCCGGTGAAGCCCCCTAATCTTTTGTCGCGTCCGAGTGATCTGCCGTGGACCTTCGAGCTGATACAATAGTCGCTCTTTGTACTCCCCCCGGGCGAAGCGCGATCGGCGTAATTAGATTAAGCGGATCACATTCTTTGAAAATTCTTAGGGATTTGATTGCAACGCCATCATTCAATCCGCAACCCAATCTTCTAACACTGCGCAGTCTCTTTGATCCGTCTTCCGGAGAAGTCCTTGACCGCGCCCTGGTGTGCTTCTTTGAGTCGCCCCATTCATTCACCGGCGAAGACGTCGTCGAGTTCCACTGCCATGGTTCTCCGGTGTTGCTGCAGTCTATCGTCGATATCATTCTCAAACTCGACGCCCGCCTTGCGGACCCCGGCGAGTTCTCCTTGCGCGCTGTAAGTAATGGCCGCATTCAATTAACCGAAGCTGAAGCGATTCGCGATCTGGTCGATGCTCAGACTGACGCTGCCGTCAGGCAGGCGACGCGCCAGCTCAAAGGAGAAATCTCAAATACTCTACGACCCGCGAAGGAACAATTGCTCAAGGTCATCGTCAGGCTGGAATCCTCAATCGAGTTTGTCGAAGAGGATCTGCCAAACGTCGAACACGATGAACTGATCGACATACTTCAACGCATACAAACCGATCTGTCGCGGCTCAGCCAAACCTTCGGCGCTGGAAAGCTCTTACGCGACGGCTTGAAAGCGGCTTTCATCGGCCGGCCAAATGTCGGTAAGTCGAGTCTGTTCAATAGGTTACTTGGACGCAGCCGCGCTATCGTAACCGAGATTCCAGGGACGACTCGCGACACTCTGACGGAGCCGATTGGTATGCACGGGGTTCCTGTTTTGCTGATTGACACGGCTGGCATCCGGAAGTCGATCGATAAAATCGAGGCTATCGGAGTGGAGCGCACCAAGCGAGAGGCCGCCGACGCGGACATCCTGATCGTTGTCGTAGACGGATCGGAGCGCTTGCAGGACGAAGACAGAATGGTGCTCTCGGAAGTGGAGAATCAACTTCATATGGTCGCTCTGAACAAGAGCGACTTGCAGTCCTTTTCAGCATCGCGCGTTGACCGTGACATGTACGCCAGGCCGAATTGCGCCGGCATTCTTTCTGTTTCGGCGAAGACAGAGGCGGGACTTGAAAATCTGCGGGCTGCTATACTCGAACCTTTCCTTAATGGGAGGTCGCAGAGCGAGGGCCTGCTAATTACCAATGCCCGGCATTACGACTTACTATTGCGGACGGTCGCCGCAATTCAGACGTCTGAGAGTCTGCTGCGCGAGCGCGTTACTGAAGAACTTGTGTTAATCGGTCTTCACAATGCACTTCGCTTTCTAGACGAAATTACCGGCGAGACTACGAGCGATGATATTCTGGGCCAGATTTTCTCAACCTTCTGCATCGGGAAATAGGAACGGCGATTGATGCTCCACAACGCTGGACATGAAAGCAAAAGCAATGGCATTCGATGAAGTCTTCGACGTGATTGTTATCGGTGCTGGGCACGCGGGCTGCGAAGCGGCTTCGGCTGCCGCGAGACTTGGTGCCAATACCGCCCTCCTCACCCTTAACCTCGATCTAATCGGACAGATGTCCTGCAACCCGGCGATTGGTGGAATCGGCAAGGGTCACCTCGTCCGTGAAATCGACGCGCTGGGCGGCATCATGGGAAGAGTTATTGACCGAACGGGTATCCAGTTTCGGCTTCTGAATCGGTCGCGGGGCGCCGCAGTTCAGGCGCCTCGGGCGCAAGCTGACCGCGCTCTTTATCGCGTGGAGATGCGGCGCACGCTTGAGGCCACGCCCAACCTGACTATGCGACAAGGTCTTGTAACGGAGCTTGTCGTGAAGGGAACACGAGTTCACGGAGTGGGGTTGCAGGACACGCGGCGAATTGGAGCCAGTGCCGTGGTTATCGCCACTGGTACTTTTTTGAACGGCCGCATACACACCGGTCGGCAGACTTACAGCGGCGGACGAGCAGGTGAACCAGCGTCAATGGAACTCGCCGAGGCGCTGAAACAACTGGGGTTCCCAGTTGGCAGATTGAAGACAGGTACGCCCCCGCGACTAGATGGTAGGACCATCGATTGGGATGCTTTTGAGCCGCAGCCTCCGGACGAGCGGATCGTCCCGTTCTCTTTCTCAACCGATGAAATAACGCAACGACAACTGAACTGCTACCTCGGTTACACTAACGCAGCCGTTCATGAATCCATTCGACTAAATCTTCATGAGTCCCCGCTCTATTCCGGCAAGATAAAAGGGGTAGGGCCTCGATACTGTCCGTCAATCGAGGACAAAATCGTGAAGTTTCCTGAGAAGACTAGGCATCAACTCTTCCTTGAACCGGAAGGCTATGATACCAACGAGGTTTACCTAAACGGCTTTTCAACCTCGCTTCCGGCTCAGCTTCAGCAGGAAATTGTGAATTTAATTCCGGGATTTGAGCAGGCCCAGATTATTCGACCAGGCTACGCTATCGAGTACGACTTCATTGATCCGCGGGAATTATCGCCCTTCCTCGAGACCGTGCGACTAAGGGGACTCTTTCTGGCGGGTCAGATCAACGGAACCACCGGTTACGAGGAGGCAGCCTGCCAAGGTCTGATAGCCGGGATCAACGCGGCTCTGGCCGCACAAGGCAGGGAGTTGTTTCGTGTTCGGCGGCAGGAATCGTATATAGGCGTTTTGGTCGATGATCTAATTACGCATGGCGTCGACGAGCCCTATCGCATGTTCACCTCGCGATCCGAATATCGCCTTGCATTGAGGCACGACAACGCCGACGAGCGCCTTGAACCGGACGGTCGTGCGCTCGGCTTGGTGGGCGATTCAGATTGGGAGCGATTTAACGAGCGCAGGACTCGATTGGCGAACGCGCGGGTCCTGTTGGAAACTCAAAAGCTCCTTCCATCCGACCGTGCTCACGCAGAGATAATGTCAATAACCGGGCATAATCTCGATCAACCAATAACATTTGCTCAGTTGGGGCTTAGACCCAACGTTGACGCGGAACTGCTCTCGCAACTCTTGCCTGCATCTGCACGCCGGGGGGTCACTTCCAAGGACTTGGAATCCGCTCTTGCCGATCAGATTTATGCGGGCTATTTGGAGTCGCAGACGAGCAACCTCAATCGACTCAAGCAGCACGACGAACTTCACATACCAGACGGGTTTTCTTATCAAGGTGTAGGAAGCCTTTCGCACGAGATGATCGAGCGGCTTGAAAGGGCTCGTCCTCGGAGCTTCGGACAGGCCCGCCAGGTTCCCGGCATAACCCCGGCAGCGCTTTCAAACTTGCTGTTGCACCTCACGGCAAGCCGACGTACAGCTAGCGCACCTTAGCCTTGACCGCATGTTTCACGTGAAACGCTTTCCGCGTCTAGGGAACCCTTTCTTCTGTGGCGCAAACCTTCTTTTGCACAAAATTCCGTTGCCTGTTACTTGTCCTATGCTAATCTATCGCTTAACCTCGGCGGCAGACCGTTGGGTCAGATGAATGGCGAAGACTATAGCCATCGCAAATCAAAAAGGTGGTGTCGGGAAAACCACAACAGCGGTTAACCTAGCAGCCGCTCTCGGAAGACTTAACCAACGAGTACTTCTGATCGATATTGATCCCCAGGCAAACGCAACCTCCGGAGTGGGAGTGCCCAGAGGTAGCGTGCAACGCAACATCTATCACGTCCTGGTTTTGCAGGAACCGATAGAAAACGTCGTCTTAGCCACGGACTTTGGGCTCCACGTCGTGCCCTCGGACAGGAATCTTGCCGGCGCCGAGATTGAACTGATTGACATGCCGGATCGCGAGATTGTTTTGAGAAATGCCGTTGGTCCAATTCGCGAGCATTACGATTACATTCTTCTTGATTGCCCGCCAGCTTTGAATCTACTGACTCTTAACGCGCTAGTCGCCGCTAATTCTCTGCTAATACCCATACAATGCGAATACTACGCCCTCGAAGGTGTTTCCGAACTCTTCAATACTTTGGCGCGCATCCGGCGCGTCTTGAACCCCCAACTCAAGATCGAAGGGCTGCTTCTTACGATGTTCGATGAGCGTATCAATCTCTCGGCCGCCGTGGCCGCCGATCTTCGAGCTTTTTACAGCGGCCTCGTTTTTGACACACACATTCCAAGGAACGTCCGCCTCGCTGAGGCCCCGAGTTATGGCAAACCAGTCATTTACTATGACGAGCGTTCCCGCGGTACGGAGTCGTACCTGCAACTCGCAAAGGAGCTGTTAACCAATGACGAAGAGACCGTTGGGCAGGGGCCTGAGCGCCTTGCTCTCGACAGACTCGCGGCCAGTGGATAATGAAGAGGTCTGTGACGTCCAAATAGATCTCATCCAACCTGGACATCAGCAACCACGGACGACCTTCGACCAGGCCAAGCTCCACGAGCTCGCGCAATCAATCCGTGCCAGCGGTATTATTCAGCCATTGCTTCTCCGCCGTCGCGGGGGCATGTTCGAGCTAGTAGCTGGCGAACGCAGGTGGAGGGCCGCGCAGATTGCTGGACTCCATAATGTTCCAGCGATCGTTCGCGATATACCAGACGATAAGCTCTTGGAGCTTGCACTGATTGAGAATATTCAGCGCGCGGACCTTAATCCTGTGGAAGAAGCCAACGCTTACAAGAAACTCATCGAATCCCTAAAACTTACCCAAGACGAAGTCGCTCAGCGTGTGGGACGCGACCGATCCTTTATTACCAACTACCTGCGCATCCTGAAGCTTCCATCCGAAATTCGGCTACTTCTTGAACGCGAAAAGCTTTCTTTCGGCCACGCGCGCGCGCTACTCGCCGTTGGTGACCCTCTCTTGCAGCGACGTCTAGCGCAAAAGATCGTCAAGAACAACTGGTCGGTGCGTGAAGTGGAACGCCGGGTGCGCAATCTCGCCGCCCAAGGGCAACCTCACTCCCCAAACAAGGCCGCTCGTGAGGATCCTAACCTTCGCGCCGCAGAGGCTCGACTTCGGCGCTATTTGGGTACGCAGGTGAGAATCATTCCTAGTAAACCAGGGACGTCCGGCAAAATAGAGATTGAGTACTACAGCCTGCCGGATCTGGATCGTATATACACCGCCATCGCTCCCGCTGGCGCAGTCGCTGCTAGCTCAGCATCAACTGTTTCCTAGCATGAGTAGCTGTACTATGTATAATGGCGGCTAGCGAGGAGGAGGCAAATCCTTCGCGGGGCGCTTTTTCCCAGCGCCTGCCGAATTCTCTGTGTTTTTCTTGCTTAGCAGCGTGAGCCTATGTTACGTTCCACTTTGCTTGTACTGGCGTTTCCGAAGCGATCGGTGCTTGGCACAATTGTACATAGGAGTATGTGTTTTTTCCTGCATGCATCTTGGAGACCAGAGGACTATTTGGCCGCCTATCCTCGAAGCTGTTGAACGAAGGTTAGGTAAGCAAGCCGTCGCAACTTGGTTTAGGCCCTTGAGAGTCACCGACTCCGCGATACCTGGAGTTCTCAACGTCGCGGCACCAAATGTGGTAGTCAGAGATTGGATCCTCTCCAATTATTCCCAGGCGCTGAACGAATCTCTGAGCGAGATGGCGCTAGACAAGTGTCGCATAGAATGGACCGTTCCCTCCTTGCATAGTCGAGGCGACTCGACCGGAAACAACTCTCCGTCACCGCTGGGGGCTAGCGTGCCTGTCGAACCGAAGAGTGCGGCTGTCGCCTTCCGAAGCGACGCCGCGACAAGTACAGCAGCCTCTAAGGCCTTGCATCGCCAGAGCACGCTTGATGCTGCTCTAAATACCAAATACACATTCGAAACTTTTGTCGTCGGTTCCTGTAACCGATTCGGCCATGCCGCTGCCAAAGCGGTTGCCGAGATGCCTGGCAAGACTTACAACCCTCTATACCTTTACGGCGGCGTGGGCCTAGGCAAGACCCACCTGATCCAAGCAGCTGGTCACGCAATCAGACAGGCAGATCCCAAACTGGAGGTGGCATACGTCCCTCTGGAACGGTTCATGAATGAACTCATCAATGCAATTCGGTATGGTTACGACAAGACGCAAGCGTTTCGTGAGAGGTATCGCACAATCGACGTACTTCTAATCGACGACATTCAGTTCATCACCGGAAAAGAACGGACTCAGGAAGAGTTTTTCCACACTTTCAATGCCCTTTACGATGCTCAGAAGCAAATAGTGCTTACTTCTGACTGTCCGCCGCGCGATATACCGGGGATCGAAGAGCGCCTTCACTCGCGTTTTGAATGGGGATTAATCGCCGATATCGAGCCGCCCGATCTTGAGACGAAGGTTGCTATACTGAAACGAAAGGCCGACATCCAACAAATAGATCTTCCGGATGATGTTGCCTTATTCCTAGCCACTAACTGCAAACACAACGTTCGGGAATTGGAGGGTGCGCTCGTTCGCCTTCAGGCAATGGCTTCGCTAAGAGGTTCACCGCTCTCGAAGACGCTTGCGCAGGACGCTATCCGTAACGTGTTGCGACGCGACGAAGAAAATGGCATATCAATTCGTCGAATCCAGAACGTTGTTGCTGCTCAATACAAACTAAAGGTCGACAATTTGATAGCGCGTTCTAATGTGAGACATATCCTGCTGCCCAGACAGGTAGCGATGTATCTTTGCAAGCGACTAACCAAGAAGAGCTATCCGGAGATTGGCCGGCAGTTTGGAGGGAAACATCACACTACAGTCATACACTCTGTGCAAAAGATAGATCGCTTGATCTCTTCGGATGTGGATATTCGTGGTATGGTCGATAAACTCGTTGAGGTACTTGGAACCTGACCGCGATCTCAGATAGTTCCACGTCGACTACGCTGGTCTGGGTCGAAAGTTAAAGACCGAACCATCAAGGAATTAGCGCTCTTAATCACAATTCCACAGGCTCTTACTACTAATACTACAGATCCTTAAACTACAAAATTCATTTGTTGATAGAGATTAGGACACGAGGGCATCCGATGAGTTTTATCTAAGCCCTGATACCGTGTTATAAAGAGAAAACCGCAGGACTGTGAAGGTATTCCAACGGTTGTTAGGAGTAACGAGATGCGATTCGTTATTGCGCGAAACGCGCTGCAAAAGGAACTGGGGTTCGTTCAGGGAATTGTAGAAAGGAAGAATACGATTCCAGTGTTGGCCAATATTCTCATCGAGTCGGCCGGTGAAAACTCGATCAGAATTAGCGGAACTGATCTCGACGTTACCATAAGATGCGACACCGATGCGGATGAAATAACGTCTCAGGGTGCGATTTGTGTTCAGGCTCGAAAGTTATTTGATATCGCAAGACTGCTCCCTGATGCGCCTGTTAGTTTTCGAAAAGAAGAGAATGAATGGGTAACGGTAGAATGCAATCGATCGAAATTCAGACTACCGGGCATATCGAAGGACACTTTTCCTGAATTGCCGGGCTTTAAGTCAACGCCTCTTAAATTGCCGGCTTCTTTGATCAAACTACTGATAGACCGCACGATCTTCGCTATCACCCAGGAAGAAGGACGGTACACACTCTCTGGCGCAAAGTTCGAAATCGATAAGCAAGGCGTCAAAATGGTAACGACCGACGGCCATAGGCTGGCTTTTGTAGCTACAAATGACTTCGTCAAAGATTCACAGGGCGAGGGCCTCGATGTGCTGATTCCACGGAAGACGCTCGCCGAGTTGACAAAACTCAGCGCCGACTTTGAGGGGGAGATAAGTCTCGGGGCTGATGAGAATCACGTTTACTTTCAGGTAGGCCCACGTTTGTTAATTTCCAGGATGCTTTCCGGTCAGTTTCCAAACTATGAGATGGTGATGCCCAAGAACAACGACAGATCTGCTGTTTTCGATACGGTAGCACTCAATCAGGCAGTTAAACGAGTCGCTCTGATGGCCGACGATCGTTCTCACGCCGTTCGTCTGCATCTGAGCAAGGAGCAACTTCTGATCAGTTCCCAAAACGCCGAAGAGGGCGAGGCGCGGGAGACGATCGGAACCGACTTCGCAGGTGAAGATACGGAGATAGGTTTCAACGCTCAATACCTGCAGGATTTTCTCAACGTAGTAGGGTCAGAAAAAGTTGCCTTTGAGTTCAAGGATGGCAATTCACAGGCCCAGTTGCGGCCAGTGTCCGAAGAAAAGCACGACTACCGATACGTCATCATGCCGATGCGGCTATGAAAACGTGCAAGGAGTTTGCCTTCGAAAATAAAGACCAAAGTCAATGAGCGCCACCAAGAGGAATGGCGCTCTTTTTAGTGGGTGAACCTGCGAACGTTCGGTTCCTTGCACGCCGTTAAGAGTCAAAACGGACAACACGAAAGCCTGTGCTACAATTCGACGATGTTTCTCAGATCGATCGAGGCTCACGGTTTTCGAAATCTTGAAGGAGAGATCGTCTGGGGAAACGGCCTCAACGTTCTTCACGGTAACAACGGTGAAGGCAAGTCAAACTGGCTGGAAGCGATCTATCTTCTCGCTCACGCAAAATCATTCCGAACGCGGCAGCTCAATGAAATAATAAGGTTCGGCGCGGGCGAGGCTTCCGTCCGGGGAACGGTGGCGCGAGGAAACGCGATCGAGCGGGAGCTGCAAGTTGATATCCAGGCAAGGTCAAAGAAGACCTCGGTCAACGGCAAGCGCGAGCCTCTTGCTCGCTACGGCGCGCAGCTACACGCCGTCTGCTTCACAGCCGACGAACTCGAAGTAATACGTGGTGGCCCAGAGGCTCGACGAGGTTTTGTTGATCGTGGGGCGGTATCGCTTCATCCTGGATATGCCCAGACACTGGCTGACTACAACAAAGTAACCAAACAAAAGAGACTGCTGCTTCAACAAGCGTCAGAAGGTCGATCGAGTCGGGAATATCTGGCGGAACTGATCGAACCGTGGAACAAACAGCTGGTTCGTCTGGGCACGCAAATTCATAACGTGCGCACACTTCATGTCAACGAGTTGAATAACGCTCTCGATCATAATTTGTTCAGCGACAACATATCTATTCGCTACATTTCGTCCCTGGAAGGCAAGGGTGACTTGAGTGATTATGAGGCGCTAATAGCCACGCGTCTGGAGACGCGAATCCAGGCAGAAATGTTTGCCGGAGCCTGTTTGATTGGACCTCACCGCGACGATTTGAACGTACTTTTTGGCGGCCGGGATTTGCGCAGTTTTGGTAGTTCGGGTCAACAGCGTAGTGCGTTGATAACACTTGATTTAGCAGCACTTTCCGTGTATCATTCCAAACATCAGGATTACCCGGTTTTCCTCATTGACGACGTGGACGCTGAACTTGACGGACGCCGCATTGATCGCCTGCTCGAACACCTTGAAGGGCGCACGCAAACCTTCATTACTACCTCAAAGAGGAATCACTTTGAGCGGTTCTATGGTCGCGCTAGTTTTTATGAGGTTACGGGCGGTCACGCAAGCGAGGACCGAGGGTTAAGCGCTGTGATGGCTACCAGCGCGATGTCCCGATAGAAAATGTGAAGGAAGAGGGAAAACGATTGGCTATTGCATCACCAAAGTTGAAGAAGAGAATGGACACTTACGACTCATCGTCTATCTCAGTACTGGAAGGGCGCGATGCTGTTCGCAAGCGACCGGCCATGTATATCGGATCCACAGGCGAGCTGGGCTTGCATCACCTGGTTTACGAAGTCGTCGATAACTCCATTGACGAGGCGTTGGCGGGATTCTGCGACACCGTTGAAGTAGCTATTCATCTTGACCATTCCATTACGGTAGTAGACAACGGTCGCGGCATTCCCGTCGACATGATGAAGAAGGAAAAGAAGTCCGCTGCTGAAGTCGTAATGACCAAACTTCACGCCGGTGGCAAGTTCGACACGAACGCCTACAAGGTTTCCGGCGGATTGCACGGCGTAGGTGTTTCTGTCGTCAACTTTCTTGCTGAATCGCTCCATCTCGAAGTTTGGCGCGATGGCCTAACCTACGAACAAGAATATGAACGCGGGCTCCCTGCGGCGCCATTGAAGCAAACCGGTAAGACGCGCAAGCGCGGAACGAAGATTACTTTCAAACCTGACACCCAAATTTTTGATACGATCGAATTCAGTTTTGACAAGCTCTCTGAACGATTGCGCGAAAAGGCTTTTCTCAATAAAGGAATTCGCATCACGATTCACGACGAGCGGGAAGAGCCTGAGCGCTCGCACGAGTTTTACTATCGCGGCGGCATCGCCGAGTTCGTCCGCCACTTGAACAAGAACAAGAGCGTGCTGCACGACAAGCCGATCTATTTTGAAAAGGTCGGCGACGCCTTATCGATCGAAGTGGCCATTCAGTACAACGACGGCTACGACGAAAAAGTCTATTCATTCGCCAACAACATCAACACCGTTGACGGCGGTACTCACCTTTCGGGTTTCCGTTCGGCGTTCACGCGCACAATCAACGCGTATGCACAGTCTTCCGGTCTGGCGAAGAACTTCAAAACGTCGCTCACCGGTGACGACGTGCGCGAAGGCCTGGTGGCGGTTATCTCAGTCAAGCTTCCGCAACCACAGTTCGAAGGACAAACGAAGGGCAAGCTCAATTCCGATGTGAAGGGAGCCGTTGAATCGTTTCTTAACGATCGATTGACTGAATACCTGGAACAAAATCCTACCGTTGCGCGGCGGATCGTGGGGAAGTCGCTCGACGCCGCACGCGCGCGCGACGCGGCCCGTAAGGCGCGCGAGATTGTGCGCAAGGGCGCTATGGGTTCGACGATGCTCCCAGGCAAACTCGCGGATTGCCAGGAGCGCGATCCGGCGCTCTCGGAAATCTACATCGTCGAGGGCGATTCCGCCGGCGGCTCAGCCAAGCAGGGTCGCGATCGCAAGAACCAGGCCATTCTTCCGCTCAAAGGCAAAATCCTGAACGTCGAGAAAGCGCGCTTTGACAAGATGCTCGGGCACAGCGAGATCAAGTCGCTGATAACCGCGCTCGGAACGGGAATTGGCAAGGAAGATTTTGATGCGAGCAAACTGCGTTACCACAAGATCATTCTGATGACTGACGCTGACGTTGACGGTTCCCACATCAGGACGCTCCTGCTTACCTTCTTTTATCGTCAGATGGCTGAACTGATCGAGAAGGGGTATGTGTACATCGCCCAGCCTCCGTTGTTCAAGGTGAAGCGGGGGAAGAAGGAAGAATACATCAAAGACGAAGGGTTGATGATCCGTTATCTGATGCGGATGGCGACAGCCGACATGACCGTAAAGTCGGTCGGAGCAAAAAAGGACATCGAAGGTAAGGAATTGGCCGGGTCGTTAGAAAAACTTGTGGACCTGAAACGCTACTGTGAGCGGACAGCGCGTCGTCTCGGCGGAGATGCGCATTTGCTCGACACACTGCTGGAGGCTTTCGCCGGCAAGAAGGGCGTATGGCGTAAAGAAGGGGTTACCTTGCGCAGCATTTTTCAGGATGGCGACCTAATGGCTAAGGTAGAGGGAGCTTTGGCTAAGGCGGGCTTCAAGACTGAACTCTCGACCGACGAAGAACACGGTTTGTGGGAGATTGAAACCACGACCACTTCAGGACAGGCCGTGGCGATCGATTGGAACTTTGCCAGCTATGTTGAGTTTCAAAAAGCTGTCGAACTCTACATGACTCTTGAAGACGAACTGGCGCCACCCTTCATCACTGGTACGAATGGCACCAGCGAAGAAATCTCGACGCGCGAGGCGCTGTTGGAGAAAGTGCTGGCGGCAGCGAAGAAGGATCTTTCCATTCAGCGTTACAAAGGGCTGGGCGAGATGAATCCCGAGCAACTCTGGGAAACAACCTTGAACCCTGAGAAGCGCACCCTGTTGCAAGTAAGGATTGATGACGCGGTAGAAACCGATGACATCTTTTCCGTCCTGATGGGTGACGCCGTCGAGCCGCGCCGGAAATTCATCGAAGACAACGCACTGGACGTGCGGAACCTGGATATCTGAGCCAAGAGCCGACTCTTGCCTCCTACCCCTTTGCTTCTTCCCCATATCTATCTGCACGAAAACGCCATAGCTTGATTTCAGTTCCCGGCGGGATGCCCGCTTTTCGTGAAGCGATCTCGACTTGCCTGGCCGCCGTGTCGATCCCTTCAAGATTAGGAAGTAGCAAACCTCGGCGCACTCCGCTTTGGTCTTCGACGATTACGCCGTAAGCGTGCGGATCGAGATCATCGAGACGCACCAGTTCGGGTTGCGAGAGCACATCGACTGAATACTTCAATCCCGGAAGTTCATCTTCGCGGACCGGCGGAAAGCGCGTGTCGCGCGTGGCGGCGCTGATGGCGTTGGCGATTAACTCTTCGGCGAGCGTGTCTTTCTCTGGCTCGATCGTGCCGATGCAGCCGCGCAAGTCTCCGTCGCGAGTCTTGATGGAAACAAAACACGCGGCGCGTTGCTGAAGAAGTTCTGAAGGATCATTAGGCGCGGCGATAAGTTTGCGTTCTTTCACGAATGCTTCAACCGTCTGGCGCGCGAGCGCCGGCAACTCGGGACCGCCAACGTCTCTTGTGTCTGCTTGAGTCTTTGACCCACCCGCTACCGCAGGTGGTACTGACAAGAACCCACCCGCTGACGCAGGTGGTACTGACCCGACGGGTTGAGCGCTCGATGCGCGTTGTGCGGACGGGACGTCCGCGCTCCCAGCGCGTGACAGCAACTGCGCTACCATGTAACCAACTCCGAACGGCGCTTCGTAACTGATCACTTCGCAGCGTGATTCAAGCCCTTGGGCAACGCCGATTGCGACCAGCATCGAGCGATAACCGCACTCTCCCGCCATGCGTCGCAGTTCCTGATCGATGTTAACGATCCGACGCGTCGAGTTGCTGCGAATCGCGTCCACGACTTCTTCGTCGAACAGATGTGCTTGTGGGTTGTAACCGGCGGGCGCTTCGGGCGTGAGCCGGTGACTGAGATCGCCGCTGGCGATGAACGCCACGGGCCGCCTTCCTTTATCGACTGCCGCTCGGATGCAATTGCCAAAGCGGAGGTGATCTTCGTTGGGAAGAAAGCTGTAGCCGAGTGCGATCACGCGTCCGTGCCAACCGTGGCGTTGCAGGAAATAGAGCGGCACGGCCGTACCGTGATCCAGATCGCCGCGAATGCGCACCACCTCAAACTTCTGTTCGGCGGCAGCGCGCGTAATTTCTTTCAGGAGTTCTTCATCCAACTCGGCGTGAACTGTCGCGGTGGGCGCGCGAAAGTTTGAGAAGTCGGCGTGAAGCTGCGGCCCGGCGTAAGCGACAAAGGCGTCGGGCTCTAGCGGTGCGTGCGGTGAGATCAGAATTACAGTTTCCGCCCCGCTTCGAATCACGCGCTCGGTCAACGCCGCCATCGCATCGATCGAGCTGCGCACTTCGGCGATCGCCTCGCGTCCGACTTCGGGAACCATGATCGGAGGATGCGGAGCAATTCCAGCGAAGACAATGGAACTCGTGTTGGCCATATCAATATCAACCACAGAGGCCACAGAGGATGCCGGAGAGAAGTTTGTTTTCCGTGAACGCCGAGATTCTAGCACCGGCGCGATTCTGTCAGAAGCCCGCGCGTTAGCAAGGGCGACTGTCGTGTCGAAGGCTGTCGCCGTGCAAGAGCGGCTCGCCCGCGTTTTCTTCAAGCATGAGCGCATGTGTGACAAGCCCTCCCTGACGGTCGGGCTTCTGACGCGTTTTATTCTCATTGTCGGAAGCCCACGCGTTAGCAAGGGCCCTTGAACGGGTTTATGATTGGCTGGCCATGGATCGATTCGATGTCTTGATAGTCGGCGCCGGCCCGGCCGGTTCGTTCGCCGCGGAGCGTCTCGCGCGCGGCGGCGTGCGCGTCGCGTTGTTTGATGGGCGTCCGCCAGGAGAACCGAAAGCCTGCGGCGGCGGCGTGACGTCGAAAGCCTTGAAGGCCTGGCCGCATCTGCTCGAAGCAGTCGGCCGCACGATCTATGAACTCGACATGTACTCGCCTTCAGGCAAGCATCTGCATTTGAAACTCGACGAGCCATTCGCGGTTTACTCGCGCAACGCGTTCGACACTTTTCTTCGCGAGCGCGCGCGTGAGGCGGGCGCGCAGGTCTTTGCGGAAAAGATTTCCGGGCGCGGCCTCAAACAGGTTGAGGATCGCTGGGTTGTTCGCACGCAGAACGATAAAGAGTTTTCGTGTGCGTGGTTGGTGGGCGCCGACGGAGCTAACAGTCCGATTGCGAAAAAGCTCGCCGGGCCTTTGCCGCCGGCCGAGATGGAAGTCGCGTTCGGTTATCGCGCGCCGCTTCCTGATGACGGCAACGCGGCAACCGTGGTCGCTTTTCTTCCGAACTGGGTTGGTTACGCGTGGGCGTTTCCGCGGATCGATCATATTTCGTTCGGCATCGCCACGACGCAAGACGCGTTCGATCACGATTCGCTCGATGCATTGATGTGGGATTTCATGGTCGCGTATTACGGGGCCGCTCGCGTTAGTGAGCGGGTGGCCCGGTACAGAACCGGGAGCGGACCGGGGTCCCCAAGCGGGCAGCCCGCTTGGGGTGGTGGATGCGACCGGGTAACCGCCCCCACGATGCAAATCTGGGGGAACGCACACGACATCGAATCACCTGCAGCTAAACAGATTCGCAGTGAGCTAAAAAAAACCGCCGAGCGCTACGCCGCGCGCATTCCCGGGCTCGAGCCGCGCACCTGGGACACGCGACACGCTTGTGGTAATGGCTGGGCTCTGCTCGGCGACGCGGCCGGTTTTGCCGATCCGGTAACCGGTGAAGGCATCTATTACGCGCTGCGTTCGGCGGAGCTTTTCGCAGATGCGTATCTCGCCGACAGGCCGTTCGATTATGAACAGCAATGGCGCGAAGACTTTGGGAAAGAGTTGCAGCGCGCTTCACAGATGCGTCGAAAGTTTTATGGAAACTTTTGGGGCGCGCCGTTCACCGATCGAATGATCGAATTCGCGCGCGGACATCGCGGCATACGAAAAGTGCTCGGTCAACTCGTCGCCGGCGACCAGGGCTACACCGATCTCAAGCGCAAACTCGCGCGCAGCGCACTGAAGCCGCTCTAAACCCTCGGCAGAACCAGTCCGAGCCACAAAACACTTGAATCTTCCGCGCCGAAAAATGTAATCTGTTTAAGTCCGAATTGCCTGGTCTCAGTTTTACTTGCCCTGGTTCCACGTTAGTTGACCCCCCTCTCTGTTCGCAAGATCTGCACCTAGAATCATTCGATGGGAATTCACGGAACTCTGAACACGATGAGTGTCTCTGACCTGCTCCAGTTTCTGGCGGCAGGCCGCAAGACCGGCACGCTCAAATTCGGGCGCGGCGGCATCATCAAACAGATCTATCTCGAGAATGGATTGATCGTCGGTTCGAACTCGAACGATCCGCGCGAGTATCTGGGCCAGGTCCTTTTGCATTACGGCAAGATCGAAGAAACGCAGCTTCAGACGGCGATGGAAATTCAGCGCCAGTCCGGCGGCAAACTGGGAATGATCTTGTCGTCGCGCGGCTTTGTCAGTCAGGACGACGTCATCGAAGTGCTATGCACGCGCACGCTGGAAATCATCTACGATCTTTTTATCTGGGATGAAGCCCACTTTGAGTTTTTCGATAACGACCCTTTGCCGGACGATCTCATTCGCATTCAGGTCGACGCCACGTCTGTGATCATGGACGGCATCTATCGCATCGATGAATGGTCGCGATACCGTGCGGTCATCCCTTCCGATCGAACTTTCTTCGAATTGACACCCGGGTGGACGCAGTCGCTGAACGCGAGCCAGGAAATTCGCCAGGTCCTCTATCATGTCGAGAAGCGCATGACCGCGGCCGAGATTTGCAACAACATGCACACGTCTCTGTTTCACGCGTGCGCGCTGCTCTACGATCTGGTTAAGAAGGACTTCATCAAAGTTGCCGGCGAGGCGCCAGCGCCTGCCGCTGAAGCCCCCGCGGATTTGTCCGGGCTGAAATTGCCAGAGACGGTTCCGGATTTACTGAATCTGGCGCGCGTTGAGTTAAAAGAAAACAACGCTGAGAACGCGTTGGCGATCATTCACAGCGCGCTGGAGCAGGAACCAAAGAACACCGCCGCGCATCGTTTGCGGGAAGAGGCGGAAAAGAAATTCGTGGCGCACGTTTATGCGAACGGATTATCTCCACGCGCGGTCGCCAGGATTCTGGTGTCGCCGGAAAAGCTCGAGCATGAAAGGCTGGGACCGCAGGAAGGTTTTGTCCTCTCGCGCATCAACGGCGAATCAGACATCGAATCGATCCTCTCCATCTGCCCTTTTCGCGAAGCCGACAGCCTGCGCATGATCAAAAAGCTCTTGGATAGCGACATCATCGGAATTACCTAGCGCTATTTACTAATCGCAATTCACGATTTACCATTCAGGCACCTTCGGTGGACTCTAGAACCCCGCGCTTTGAACTTCCTCCGGAAGGAACTATGTTCCTCTATTGTGCGGTGCGCGGCCAATGGTTGGTGGCCAGCAGATGCGATTTGTGTATTCTCGCAGGATTCTATCGCGAACTTGTGCCTTTCTCGCCATTCTTGTGGTGCTCTTCTCCGGCGCGCGCGCGCAGCACCTGCCGCTCAAGGCCTACACGGTCGCCGACGGGCTGCCGAATAACGTCGTCAACAAGATCGTGCGCGACTCGCGCGGCTTCCTCTGGTTCTGCACCCAGGAAGGGCTGTCGCGGTTTGACGGTTACTCGTTCACCAACTACGGCGTGGACCAGGGGCTGCCACATCCCACCGTCAACGACTTCCTTGAGACGCGCAACGGCGAGTTATGGATCGGTACGAACGCTGGCCTCGCGCTCTTCAATCCGAGAGGCGAGCCCACGGCTCGCATTGTCTCCGCGAACCAGAAGGTAGGACCACCGCCCATGTTCACGGTTGTGGTTCCTGAAGACGAGGACCGCCAGGCCCGGGCTGTTATTGTGCTCTACGAAGATCGCGAGGGCACAATCTGGTGCGGGACTATGAAATGCCTTTACCGCCTGGAGCGGCACGAGGACCATTTCAAACTCTTACAGATAGACATGGGACCTCCTGGCGGGAATTCAAAAGAGATTTTCGTCCTTGACCTGCTGGAGGATCGCAGCGGTTCCTTGTGGGTTGCGTCGTTCGGGGGGCTCTTTCGCCGTCGGCCTGACGGCCGCATCGCGCACTACACCAAACGCGACGGCTTGCCAGACGAAGTCATCCAAGACCTGCTGGAAGATCATCAGGGGCGGCTCTGGGCGGGAACAAGACTCGGCGGCTTCTTTCGTTTCGTCGCCGATGACACGCACAACTCGCCGTTCGTCGCAGAAATTCACAATCAACAAGACGGCTTTCCAACGAACTGGGTCTTCCAGCTTTTTGAAACATCCGATCACAAGTTTTGGCTTGCCACTAATGCCGGACTCGTCGAGTTCTTTCCCGACTCCGAGAGAAAGGACCAGCTTTTTTCTACATACACGCGCCGCAGCGGCCTGAGCTATCACGAAATCACCGCCCTCAATGAAGACATGAGCGGCAACCTCTGGCTGGGCACAAACGTGACCGGGGCGATGAGATTGGAGCGCAACGGCTTCATTACATACGACGAGCAAGACGGTTTGGAAACGGTCAACGCGATCTTCGAAGATCATGAAGGCGGGGTCTGTTTCAGGGCTTTCGTTCTCGGCGACAGCCGCGGCGCAAAACTCAACGCATTGAGTCAACCTGCGTACCGGCAGCAACTGGGCCGCTATGACGATCAAGGTTTCACATGGTTCATGCCCGAGGTTTTGAATAAAACAGGATGGGTGTTTGAGCAAGTTACACTGCAAGCGCGAGACGGTGAGTGGTGGGTCGGAACCGGCGCTGGACTTTATCGTTTCCCGGCTGCGGAAAACTTCACGCAGATCAAGCTGGCGCGACCGCTTGCTGTTTACACAACTGCCGACGGGCTGGCGGCGCCACAGGTGTTTCGACTGTTCGAAGATTCCAGCGGTGCTATCTGGGTTTCCACAATTGGCGCCCCTAATGGTCTCGCGCGTTGGCGTCGTCCGAGCGCAACGATGGAAGATCTTGCAAATACTCCAGGCCTGCCCTCGCCGAAGGACGATCTGGCACGCTCGTTCGGCGAAGACCGCTCGGGAAATATCTGGATCGGTTTTGGCGGCGGACTGGCGCGTTACCGTCAAGACAGTTTCACGTTTTTCACTTCGAATGAGGGATTGCCGCCAGGTGGGATTCAGAACATCCATTCAGATCACGCTGGGCGGCTCTGGCTTGGTTCGTCGCGCAGCGGCCTGATCCGCGTTGACGACCCCGCGGCGGAAAGACCGGTCTTCACCAGTTACACGACCGCGCAGGGACTCTCCAGTAACAGCACTGAAGCCATCACCGAAGACCTGCAAGGCCGCATCTACGTTGGGACGGGACGTGGGCTTGATCAACTCGATCCAGAAACGGGCCGCGTCAAACACTTTACCACCGCCGACGGCTTAGCGACCGGCGCAATGAACGCCGCGTTCCGCGATCGCAGCGGCGCACTGTGGTTTGGCACTCAAAAGGGCTTGTCGCGCTATGTGCCCGCATCCGATCGATCGGCGACCGCGCCGCCGATTCTGATCAACGGCTTGCGCGTTTCTGGTTCGCCACAACACGTTTCGGCGCTTGGTGAGAAAGAAATGACGCTGCCTGATTTTCCCGCCGGCCAAAACCAAATGCAGATTGATTTCGTTGGTCTGAGCTTTGCACCCGGCGACGTGCTGCGTTACCAATACAAACTCGAAGGAACCAATGCGGATTGGAGTGCGCCGACCGAGCAGCGGACCGTCAACTATGCGAACCTCGCGCCGGGCCGTTACCGTTTTCTGGTGCGCGCAGTGACATCGGACGGCATTGTCAGCTCCGCCCCCGCTGTAGTCGCGTTCACTATCTTGCCGCATATCTGGCAGCGCTGGTGGTTCTTTTCCTTGATCGCTCTGCTCCTGATTGCTTCCGCATACGCCGCGTATCGCTATCGCCTGCGCAGAGTCATCGAGCTTGAGCGAGTGCGGACGCGCATCGCTTCTGACCTGCACGACGACATCGGATCAAATCTCTCACTCATTGCTGGATTGAGCGAAGTGCTGGGCCAGTCGGCGCGGCGCGACAATCCGCAAATGGCCGAGCGACTCTCAGTAATGGCAGACGTTTCCCGACGATCAGTCGAGGCGATGAGCGACATCGTTTGGGCGGTGAACCCCAGGAGAGATAACGTCCTCGATCTGGCTGCTCGCATGCGGCGTTTCGCGAACGACAGCTTCGCTGCGCGCAACATCCAGTTTCACTTTGACGCGCCCAAACCGGATAGGAACGTCAGGATCAATGCCGAAGTGCGCCGCGAGGTTTTTCTCGTCTTTAAGGAAGGCATCAACAACATCGCGCGGCATTCAGGATGCAAGACGGCGAAAGTCACACTCAAGATTGAGCGCGGGATGATTATTCTAAAGCTCAGCGATGATGGCAGCGGCTTCGACGAAGCGAACATCGAGCATGGCCAGGGATTGATCAGCATGCGTCGCCGCGCGGAAAAGGTTGGCGGCCGGCTCGACGTGATCTCGCAACCAGGCGCCGGCACAACGGTGATCTTGGAGGCGCCACTAGGCCATCACGGTTAAGGCGTCACTGTGAGAATTCACAGTGACTTGCCCCGCGTTACGTCGTAAGCTGGGCGCTCTGCTTAACTCCGCAATGCTGATAATGGGATGATGTCGAGTAAAAGCCAATTTCCAGCCGTCGCTTCCACAGCCGAGCGGCCCGGCCCGGTTGGCGTCGCCATCATCGAAGATCACCGCGAATTCCGTGACTACCTGACTGCCTTGATCAGCGGCACCGAAGGCTTCCAATGCACGGGCAGCTTTCGCTCGGTGGAAGAAGCGCTGCCCAGGATAAACGCCAACGTGCCCGATGTGATGCTGATCGACATCGGCTTGCCGGGCATGAGCGGCATCGAGGGCATACGCTTATTTAAGGAACGCTATCCCGAGGTTTTGTTTCTGACCCTCACGATTCACGACGATGACGAACGCATCTTTGACGCGCTTTGCGCGGGCGCTTCAGGTTATCTCTTGAAAAAGACGCAGCCCGCGCAGTTGGTTGAAAGTGTCAAGGAGGCGGCGCAAGGCGGCGCGCCCATGTCCCCGGAAGTGGCCAGCCGCGTCGTTCGCTTGTTTCGCGAGATTCGCCCGCCGGACCGCGCCGACTACAATCTCTCACCGCACGAGATTCGTATCCTGAAGCTGCTGGTTGAGGGACACAACTACAAAACCGCCGCGGCAAAGCTGGGAGTCGCGCCCACCACCATCAACTTCCATCTGCAAAACATCTACCAGAAACTTCAGGTGCACTCGAAGACTGAAGCCGTCGCCAAAGCCCTCCGCAACCGGCTGATCTGAAAGACAATCCGCAGATTTCACAGATTACGCAGAAGGAAAAAGGTTTGCGGGTTTACTAGGTCGCCCCGTTTCCATCTGCCGTCCCCAGTCTCATGCTTTCTGCGTAATCTGCGTAATCTGCGGATGGTGCCGATCCTGTGAGAGTTCACGGTGACTTCGGGTTCCGAGGGAACTATCTTTGAGGGCACAAATTCGAAACCATCGAAATTAAATAGGAGGATGATCATGATAACGAGTCAACTAAATGCTTTGTCGGCATCGCCGACACCGGATTTCCTAAACAAGCGACGAATCCCGGCAACCTGTAAGCAGCGACAGCATGGTTTCACGCTTATCGAGCTGCTCGTGGTAATCGCGATTATCGCGGTGCTCATCGGGCTGTTGCTGCCGGCGGCCCAGAAGGTCCGCGAAGCCGCTAACAAGGAGCACGCCATCCGTCATCTGCGCCTTATACATGCGGCCGAGAAGTCCTTCTTCTTCAGTAGTCGCGGCGGAGTTTATTCGAGTTCCTTCGAAGAGCTTGGCCTGGGCGAGCAGTTTCCCTGCGCCGACCTCACGAATTGCGGGAAAAGGCAGAACAACGGGTACTTCTTCGAGATCAATCTGGGCGACTCAGGCCAGAGCTTCACGGCCGTGGCCATGCCTGCTGTTGTTGGCAAGACCGGTTCGGCCAAATGCGTCGTAGAGACGAACCCAGGTTCAGTCCAGTGTGCCCCAATCGACGGAGCTGACGACGTGACTGAAAACATGTTCGCGAATATCCGTGACCGCGCAATCCCGACATTGTTTCAGTTGATACTTCAGCGTCCGGGAGACGTGTCGGAAATAGCGCGCCGTCTCGAATCCCCCAACACAACGCCTCGCGCCTTTGGTAATTTGGATGTAAATGGCGATGGAACAGTGACGATCACTGAGATTCAGAACTACAACGGTGTCGGCTCCGACGTGTTGCTCCCCTACATCGCGATTATCAGTCAAGAGATGCAGTTGAGCGCGGGCGGCGAAGATGTAAATAATATGCCGGGAGTGACGTTCGAAATGCTCGAGGCGAACACGGGGCCGTTTAATACCAGGTCTGGGGTGCTGCGCGCTCGGATTTCCGGCTTGAGCCAAGTAAGTCAGCCCATATTACCGGAACCGTCACCGTCACCAACGCCCCCGCCGCCACCCACGATACATCTTTCAGGTTTCGCTGACGGCAGCGTGCGCTTCATCAGCGGGAATGACGAAGACGGCCGACAAGGAAACCTCATATCTCGCATCAATGGTGGCTCGTTCTTCGCACAACTCAGCCCGCCTGATGCGGCAAACTCGAACGTCTGGGGTGGAACGTTTAGTCTCACTGATGTTAATGAGGATGGAGTAAGCGGCATCTTGATGGGCGTGCTCCGGCCGTCGGATCCGGCAGCGGGTGGTCACCCAACGCTCGACACTCTGGTCATCGCAACTTACGGCAAGGGTATATTGAGTTGCCAAGGGGGCACTGGACACGCGACCATCGACTGGGGTGACCAGAGTCTCAACGGACCATTCCGGGCCGAGTTCCGCCTGCTGGCGGCGGTTCAGCGAAAAGGCAAACAATGAGATCGATGCTGCGCTGACAATGTGTGTTAAGCATGCATAGAGGAGCGAGTTCCCCTCCCTTTTGGGGAGGGGATTCACCCCGTGAGATAGCAAGACTTATCTCACGGGGTAAAGGGGTAGGGTTCTGGCGACGCGCTAAGCCCTCTCCCCAACCCTCTCCCACAGAGAGAGGGAACATTCTCAAAGCAAGAATTCAAAGTAAGGAGACACATCATGAAAAGATTCATCGGATTGGCAATGGCAGTTTTGGTGATGTCCGGTTCTACTCTGGCCACGGGCGGCGTGTGGATCACGATCTCGGGGAACCAGGGACAAATCAAGACTCAGGCGCAGGAGTTTCGCTATGCACAGTCGCCGCGCGATCTGGCGGGCGGACAGTCAGCGAGCATGGCCGCGGCGGGACCGGCAACGAGTGCGCGCGGTGCAACCGGAGGTCGCGCGGGAATGAGACGCGCTAATAATCCGGTCGTGATCGTTCACAATTTGGATGAGGCGTCCCCGTTTTTTGTGAAAGCTGCAGCGAGCGGCGAGACGTTCACCTCAGTCGTGTTTGAATTCAGGCGCGCGGTCGGCAGCGGCACCGAAGTTTATCAAACGGTCACGCTCACCAACGCGATGGTTTCATCCGTGAAGACGATAAACGGAGGGATTCAGCCAACGGAAGAAGTCTCGTTCACGTTTCAAAAGATCGAATACACAAACAAAGATGGCGCGGCGGCTGCTCCGGATAGCTGGAAGCCGTAGAGCTTCGGATCTCCGCAGCGTGACAGATCCGAAAGCTTGAGTTCAGATTTTCGTGGAGACCTGGGAAACTCCCTCTCCCTTTGGGAGAGGGTCGGGGAGAGGGAGTTAGCGTTCTTGCTTGCGCTCAAGCCCTCTCCCTAGCCCTCTCCCAAAGAGAGAGGGAAGAGCACTGCATTTTCTCTAAGGAGGAAGTCATGAGACTGACACTTGATTCTAAATGGAAAGAAGTTCTACTCGTGTTGGCGGCATTGCCACTGGCTGCCTGCAGTCTGGGACAGTCGCCGCAAACCGGTTCACGCTCATCGCCGGCCGGCGATGGGGGCAGGGGAGGCGGTCCGTGTACGAACGTCGCGATCTGCACGCTGATTCCGCAATCTCAGGTCAACACGACGCTCGGCGTGACGGCCATGTTCACCAGCCCCGAGACGCCGACGAACATGGGCGGCATGACGTCCGACGAGTGCTCGTATAACGCGGGGGCGACGGCGCCGGGCATGCACGTCGAGCTGCTTCGTCAATGCAATCCGGAGTTCGAAGCCGTCACGTACGAGACGGCGAGAAGAGCGTACCTGGCCCCAGGCGGGACGCGCACGGATCTGACCGGCATCGGCGACAAGGCGTTTTACGAGACCGTGCCCTACTCCGGCACGACTTTGCCACCGAAGGTGAGGCTCGTCGCCCTCAAGGGCAACGTCATCGTGTTTCTCTCGGACTCGCAGGTTCCCGCCGCACAAGATGCGATGGTCAAGCAAGGCCTCACGTCTTTCGCGAACACCCTGCTGGCCGCAAAGTAGTCATCCCCCGCAAGACGAGCAGGACGGCGGCTTTTGCGGGGTCCAGGTCTTCCCTTTTTTTCCGAGTGCGGCGGCTGCCCTGGATATCTGGGAGCCGTAGACCTGGATCTCTGGAGCCGGAGACTTTGCTAACAATCGAGTCCGATGGAGGAAGTTATGAGCATGACAAGTGATCTGAAATCAACCACGACTGCGCTGCTCACTGTCTCGTTGTTGTTGATGGGATGCAACCTCAGCAAATTGCGACCAGGTGGCTCTCCGTCATCGGGCAATGATAATTCATCCCGAAGCACCACGGCGTTCAAGCCGTCGGGCGATGCGCGGCAAGATGTGCGCGATGCCTATAAGAAATTGAGCAGCGCTTACCCGTATCGCTTGACTGAAACTACCAGCATCACGGGCGGACAGCCGTCGATGCCGCCAGGGACCCGCGTCTCCGAATTTGCCGCTGCCGACCGGGTTCACAGTAAAATGGGGGACTTCGAATATATTCAGATCGGTGATAAGAGCTACACGAACTACGGCGGCAAATGGGTCGAGAGTGGCAAGCCTCCTAAAGCATCCGAAAGCGCCATGGCGAAGTTGATAGACGCCGGCCTGAAGGACGTGCAGTCGGCCGGAACCGAGACCGTCAACGGCATTCGCTGCGCGGTGTATACAAGTCGGTTTGAATACAATTTTGGGGACGAGCCCGCCACCGGCACCAGCAGAATATGGATTGGCCTTTCCGACGGACTGCTGCATCAGGTGGACAGCGAAGGGAAAGTCAGCAGTTACAGTTCAAAGTCGCACCTGGTTTACGAGTACAACGTGGACATCAAGATCGAGAAGCCGGTGCCGTAGCAAACGAAGTCAGTACCGCCTGCGGTAGCGGGCGGGTAAGTAGTTTTCGCTAATCAGAGAAGGAGGATATTTCTATGGAAAGCGAACTCGTGAATTTGCAAAGGCGTGTGGAAGAGTTGGAAGCAGCGCTCGCGGCAGTCGCCGCGCAACAACGTCCGTCGCGACGTCGTTGGCGAATCGTGCCTGTGGGAATGCTCTGTGCCGGCATCGTCGCGATAGGCTTGGCAGTCACACTCGCGACGGGCGCCAGCGCGACGCTCACGCCCCAGGGTCCTTCCAAAGTCCTGGCGCCGTTCCAGGTCTTTGACAACAAGGGCCAACTGTTGTTCGCTGTCGTGGCGGATCCCACGGGCGGGGGCGGGCATGCCATCGTTTTCAACAACGACGGAACTATCGCCGCGGAAATTCTTGGCACCCAAGCCGGTAACGGTCAGATGAGAATCAATAAGGCCGGTGCGACCAGAGTTTCTCTGGGAATTGCTGTGAAAGGCGACGCCGGCACCATCTCACTGTTCAGCAACACTACTCAGGCGCAGACCATCCTCCATGGAGACGTCGGGATTCAGCAGAAGAACGCACAGGGACTGCCGGTGGCCCAGTTGGGTGTCGATGACAACGGTCAGGGATATGCGATGGCGGCAAACCGCTCCGGAACCTTCATGTCGAAGCTTTCAGTGGCCGCGGACGGTTCCAGTGGCAGAGTCGAAGTGTCCCAAGGCGGCGACATCAAAGTATTGATGGGTGTTTTGGAGAACGGCAAAGGAGATGTGTGTGCGCACGGCGACCCCGGCAAACAAGTCTGTCTCAGCGGCCTGGCCGTCAAGTCATTGATACGGTACTGAAGCCGCAACGTGCTTATCGCCAAAGTCGAAACTTTGTCATCGGTCATGCGATAGCATCCATACCGTGCGTTGCTTGCGCATTCGCTTTGACGAAAATATTTCGCCGTAGTAGCGCTCTTTGCCCCGACATTACGCGCCCCTCCACGCTACCCGATGCGCGAACTCTAACTCGGAAATCGAAAACTCGATACTGACTAATGGTCCGTGTTCCCCTGACAACAAACCAACGCCGCGGCTTCTTCGCTGCGTGGGGTGGCTGGGTCCTGGATGGCATGGACTCTTTCATTTACGCGCTGGTGATGGTGCCGGCGCTGCGCGAGTTGCTGCCACGATCGGGAATCCCTGGCGATCAATCGCACGTGGGTTTCTATGGCGGACTGCTGTTCGCGCTGTTCCTGGTTGGTTGGGGATGCTCTTTGGTCTGGGGTCCGATTGCCGATCGCTTCGGGCGCATCCGCACGCTCATGTTCACGATCCTCTGCTATTCGATCTTCACCTTTCTCGGCGCGTTCGCTACCAGCGTTTGGGCGCTGGCGGCCTTCCGATTGTTAGCAGGCGTCGGAATTGGCGGCGAGTGGTCCATGGGCGGCACCTTCATTGCCGAAGAATTGCCGGAAGCGCGGCGCAAGATGGCTGCCGGGTTGATGCACACCGGCTATTACGTCGGCATCTTCCTCGCAGCGATCGCCAACTACTTCATCGGCGCGCGCTATGGTTGGCGCGCAATGTTTGTGGTGGGCGGAACGCCCGCTCTGCTCGTGGGCTTCATTCGTTACGGCGTGAGAGAGTCGAAGCGCTGGGAGAATCGCCTTGCGCAGGTAGGCGGAGGATGGACGATGCAACGCGCATTTTTCGCGCTCTTCTCTCCGGAGTATCGCCGGCGCACGCTGCTCAACTCAACCTACTTGCTGATTTCCATCGTCGGCTTGTGGGCTGGCTCAGTCTATGTTCCGGCGTCAGTAAGTCAGCTTGCGATGAAAGCAGGATTCTCTGAAGGACAAGGTGTGCGGCTGGCTTCTTACGGCACCATGGTGCTTTCCACCGGGACCATCATCGGCTGTCTCTTGTTGCCGATTTTGGCTGAGAAGTTCGGCCGCAGGTTAACACTGGGGATCTACTTCGCCCTGATGGCTGTGTTCATCTCTCTGGGATTCGGTTACGTTTTTTACCTCGACGCGCACACGCTGTTTTGGTTCATGATTTGTTTGTTCTTTCTCGGCATTGGCGGCGCCAACTTTGCAATGTACACGCTCTGGCTGCCTGAACAGTACACTACCGAGTGCCGGGCCAGCGCCTTTGCCTTTGCCACTTCGATAGGGCGCTTTGTCGGCGCAGGTATCACTTTCCTCGTCGGCGCCGGCGTCGCTTACTATCACACGATCGGCACGCCCGTGGCGCTGACATCGCTGGCCTTTCTCGTGGGCCTACTGCTCTTGCCATTCGGCAAAGAGACAAAAGGCGCGCCGCTTCCGGCGTAGCGTATTCGGGCTCGCCGTCTCTGCATAAGTCCGTGACCATTTACTATTCACGATTCACGATTGACGAGTTTCGGTCAACCATTCGCAGCGGGGCGTGGGTCCTCAAAAGCCCGCGAGCCGCGCGCGAAAGGCAGATGGGAAAGCGATGACAAGCAGCCGAGACAAAATGATTCAGATGTTGCCGCAACAACCGCGTGGCTGTCATAGCCGGGATTGAACCTGGCATTTTTCTGTTCGACCAGACGACGAAATGGACAAAGCACAACGAACCGTGGATTCCCTGAAGCTGCTTTCTGATTGGAGCAAGTGGCTGATCAGTCTAGACAATCGTTTGCATAAGCCTCTGGCCGAAGCTGACCTCCAAGCCATCGCCGTCAATTTTCATGTATACCGGTTGGATGATGTTCTGGGCTTCGATCATCATCGCGGCGATTCTCTTGGTTTGTATCTCCGTTTTTGTCCGTCGCGCGATTTTGGCGACGACTGAATGCAAGAAAGGGCGGACAGGAGCAGCGGTCGGTGAGCAGTCGATGCTTTGGTCGATTTGCGATTCATTGGGTATGATGCGCAAAACCGGATTCCATCGAAGAACATGAGGTCCCTTATGACTAGACTTCTAACCATTCCACTGCTGCTGTGCGCTCTGGTTATCACGTCGGCGCAAACTGGATCGCGCGTGAGTTCGCGGGGTTCGCTGCCTCCGGGATACTGGCCGCTCGAAAAAAGCCAGCCGATCATCGACAAGACTCAGACGATTAGGCTCGCGCCGGATCTCTCTCAGTTAAGTGCTGACGAACGGAAAGCAGTCGCAAAGCTGCTCGAAGTTGGAAAGATCTTTCAGGGCATCTATGAAGACCAGCGGCATAAGCAGGCACTTACTGCTTATCGAAATCTAAACACGCTAGGCCGCTCCTATATTTCGCCGGCGCCGGCTGCGACTGAGAACCTGCTGACGCTTTATCGACTTTTTCAGGGACCAATCGCGACGACGCTGGATAACAAGCGCGAGCCTTTCTTGCCAGTCGAACCGGTCGTTCCCGGAAAAAACATGTATCCATGGGGTGTAAAGAAAGAAGAGATTGAAACGTTCCTGACTGCGATTCCTGCGTGGCGCGACGAAATTCTCGATCAGCGAAGCGTGGCGAGGCGGGCAACGCCGGCGAATGTTCAGCGCGACCTTGCGATGCTAAGAAGGTATCCGGCGCTCGACACGTTGCATGCGAAATTAAAGTCCCAGCTTGAAAACATGTTGGCGCGAAGAGGTGCCAATGGTCGTTGGCTTTTAGACGAACGCGGGTTCTACGCTGTTCCTTACTCGGTCGCGTATGCGGACGAATTGATGAAGGCGTACACACTGCTGAACGAAGCTGCCGATGCTTTGCAGAAAGACGACGAAGAGTTTGCAAAGTATCTGCGCAACCGCGCGCGCGATTTGTTGTCTGACGACTATGAATCAGGCGATGCGGCATGGGTCACCGGCCACTTCAAAAATCTCAACGCGCAAATCGGTTCGTACGAAACCTACGATGATGAGCTTTACGGCGTGAAGACTTTCTTTGCGTTCAGTCTGCTACTAACGCGACAGCAAGAGACCACCGCGCTGCGGCAGGCAATGAAGGGCCTGCAAGCGCTTGAAGATTCGCTGCCCTACGATCATCACAAGAGGATACGCGAAGATATTCCGGTTGGTGTGTATGACGTAGTTGCCGATTTTGGCCAGGCGCGCGGCGGCAACACCGCAACGATTCTGCCCAATGAGAGTTATCTCGCGCGTCGCTACGGCCGCACGATCCTTTTGCGGGCGAACATCATGCGCGAGCCGAACATCTTCGAAGGCACGTCACGCAACTTCGCGGCGGCTGTCGGAGAAGATCAAGCGAAGGAGCTGACCTCTGACGGAAATTTTTATCGCACCCTCTGGCATGAAGTGGGCCACTATCTCGGCGTCGATCGCACGAAAGACGGGCGCGATCTCGACCAGGCCTTGCAGGACGACGCCAGCGCGCTGGAAGAAATGAAAGCCGATCTGGTTTCACTGTTCGTTGCCGAAGCCCTGCGCAAGCAGGGCTACTACACTGATGCGCAGCTGCGGTCGGTTTACGCCGGAGGCATTCTGCGCGTGCTGCAAAACAACAAGCCACGCCGCGATCAGCCTTACAACACGATGCAGTTAATGCAGTGGAATTTCTTCCTCGAGAATGGGCTGTTAACTTTTGAAAACGCGAAGTTGCGGATTCACTACGACAAGTATCATTCGGTCGTGGGCAAGCTGCTCCAGAAAGTGCTCGAGGTTCAGTACGCCGGTGACAAGACAGGGGCTGATCAGTTTATCGATCAGTACACGACCTGGAAAGACGATCTGCACGGCGTCATCGCGAAGAACATTCGCGAGCAATCGCGCTATCGATTCCGATTATTTAAGTACGCGGCGCTGGGTGAATAAAACAGTAGGCAGTAGGCAGTAAGCAGTAGGCAGCAGATTATTTCTCCGTGTAGGGTTCCAGAGCGCGGCGCAATTCTTCCGGGACCGGAACCGGTTTCAAACCATCGCGGCCCGCAGAGACGAGCACAAAATGCGCCGTGGCAATCAAGGCTTCTTCAATCTTTCCGTCTTCGCCCTTACGGCGCACTTCAAAATTCAATCGCAATGAAGTGCGGCCAACTCTTCCCACATACACGCTGACTTCCAGCAGATCGTCTAACTGCGCGGCGCGATGAAAATCGCATTCGAGATGCACGCGCGGCAGCCAGATGTCGAGTTCGTCAAAGACTTTTCCGTAAGGCATTCCAACCGCGCGAAACAGTTCGGTCTCCGCAATTTCAAAAAAGCGAATGTACGAGCCGTAGAAAATAATTCGCGCGGCGTCAACGTCGCCCCACAGGACGCGTTCTTCGATAGTGAATTTTTTAGATTGAGTCATCGGTTCATTGTCTCATTGATTCAATGAACAAGTGGATCAATGAATCAATCCGACGAAGTCCACTAGCGCTCGATTGAAGATCTCAGGCTTTTCCATGTTCGTCATGTGCGCAGCATCTTCGATGACTTCCAGACGCGAGTTGCGAATCCTGTCATGCATGAACTGAGCATCGGCAACGGGTCTGATTGGATCTTCGCGGCCCACGATAACGAGCGTGGGCACATTGATGCGCCGCAGGTTGTCCGAATGGTCCCGTCGCAACGCCATGCCGCGCTGAGCCGCCGCGGCGCCCTGTGGATCGCTGCGCAAGATCATTTCGCGCACGCGCGCGACGACCTCAGGTTTCTCGGCCAGTGTTCGCGGCGCCAGCAACTTCCGTAACGTCGCGCCAGCGACAAAATTCATGCCTTCGATCAGCATCCGCTGCGCCTGTTGTTCGCGAACCTGCTTTTCCTGTTCATTGTCGGCCGGCGCGCGCGTGCCGGCAAGAATCAAGGCGCGCACGCGTGACGGAAACAGATGGACGAACTCGAACGCGACATAGCCGCCCATTGAAAGCCCACAGACGACCGCGCGATCGATCTCTAATTTGTCCATCAACGCGGCGACATCGCACGCCATGTCGTCCATGGTTGAAATCTCGCTGGTCGCTTTCGTCTCACCGAGGCCTCGCAAATCCGGAGCGACGACGCGAAATCCTGCGGCGATAAGAAAATCGATCTGCTCGCGCCACATCGAACGATCGAAGGGATAGCCGTGCAGCAGGACGATCCCGGCTCCACCGCCAACATCATCAAAGGCTATTTGGATTTCGCGGATGCGCGTAGAATTCATTCTGTCTTCGATCAAATCGTCGGCGTGACGTGCAGGTGCTTAAGGCCGCGAAAGGCAGCCGAACTCCACCACGCTGGCGGCGGGTCGGACACCGCGAGTTTCGGCCATCGTCGCGTGACGGCGATCAGCATGACTTCAGCTTCCATGCGCGCGAGCGCCGAGCCGAGACAGTGATGCGCTCCGGCGGCGAACGAAAGCGGAGCGCCTTCGTTGCGGGCGATGTCAAAACGGCCGGCGTCTTTGAAGTGCAGCGGATCGCGGTTGGCCGCGGCCAGCAGAACGATGATTGGCGTGTACGCCGGTATCGGCACGCCGGCGATCTCCGCAGCTTCCGTCGGCACGCGCGCCACATACAACACCGGCGTCTCAAAGCGCAGGAACTCGTTGATGGCGCCGGGCGCTTTGGCTTCATCACTCACGACCGCTTCATACATTTCGGGATGCCGAAGCAATGTGTACAGCCCGTTGGCGAACAGGTCGCGCGTGGTGCGGTGCCCGGCTGAGTAGAGCGTGACGACCAGCGACAACAACTCTTCGCGGCTGAGCTGTTCGTTACCATCCTTGACTTGCAGCATCGCGGTCAACAAATCGTCGCCCGGCGCGGCCCGACGTTTTGCGATCAGAGCGGCAGCGTACGCAGCAAAGTGTTCGGAAGCTTCAAGGGCCCTCGCCAATTGATCGGTCGGCATCTGCACACTGAGCAGCGGAGTGACTGCTTCGGTCCATTCGGTAAGCTGATCGCGATCCGCGAGGGGGACGCCAAGCATCTCTGAAATCACCAGCGACGGGAGCGAGTGCGCGAGATCCGCGCGGATGTCAAACGACTTTTCGCCCGTTTCGCGCGACCGCGCTTCGATGGCGTCAAGCAGATCTTCGACCTTGCTTTCGACCCACGGACGCATGTCCAGCACGCGCGCCGGCGTGAACGCCCGCTGGATCAGGCTGCGTACGCGCGAGTGATCGGGCGCGTCGAGAAAGTTGATGCGATGTCCGAGTTCGTCCTGCGCAGCGCCGGGCGGGAGCGTCCGGCGGAAGCGCTCAGCGATGGGACCAGAACGGAAGCGCCTGTCGCGCAGCACCTCATCGGCGGCGTCATAGCCGGTTACGACACAAAGCCCGGACGATGTGAGCAGCGCAGGCCCGGCGCTTCGCAGCGCGTCGAATACCGGATACGGATCGTCCAACTCGGCGAGCTGCGACGGATCGAAAGAGGCCGGGTTAGTGGGATGGAAAGTTGACATGACTTTCTTTGGAGTGTGAAGCCTGCGTCAGTCTACCACGCGCGCCGCGCAGGCTCACGCCGCGTTGGCGCCTTCGGCCAGAGCGCGCTGGCGCGCGAAGTGATCCGCGATCTCTGTCGCGGTCTTGCGGCCGACGAAGGGCGCGAGTTCCTCCACGCCGGCAGTCGCAATTTTCTGTATTGAACCAAACTGTCGCAGCAGACGGGTCTTGCGCTTCTCGCCCACGCCGGGAATCGCCGATAGCTCGGAAGTGAAATCGCGCAGCTCGCGCCGCTTGCGATGATAGGTGACGGCGTAACGATGCGTCTCGTCGCGAATCATCTGAATCAAACGCAGGATCGGCGAATGCGAATCGAGATAGACGGGTTCGTTTTCGCGACCCTTGACCAACAGATAAGCAACTTCGTTGTGACGCAAAGGCGGTTTGACGACGCCGATCATCGGCAGGGCTTCGAGATCGAGTTCACGCATCGCTGCGGCCGCGGCGTTGAGCTGTCCTTTGCCGCCGTCAATCATGATCAGATCAGGCAGAGACTTTTCTTCGTCACGTACGCGGCGATAACGGCGCAGCACTGCTTCGTGCATCGACGCGAAATCATCCGCGCCTTCGACGGTTTTGATCTTGAACTTGCGATACTCGCTGCGATTCATCTTGCCGTTCTCGCTGACGACCATGCCCGCGACGTTCTCCGCGCCCTGAATGTGGGACACGTCGAATGATTCGATGCGCGCCGGAAATCTCGGCAACTCGAGAGTTTCCTGCATCTCTTCCAGCACACGCTTCATGTCGGGCTTCAACACGCGAAAGCGCTGTTCAAAGGCGAGCTTCGCATTCTTCTCGACCAGATCGATCATGTCGCGCTTTTCACCGCGCTGCGGGGCGAGGATGTGCACGCGCCGGCCCCGGCGTTCGCTGAGCGCTTTCTCCAGCAGCTCGCGATCGTCGAAATTGATCGGAACGTGGATTTCGCGCGGAACGTAATCGCTTGAGTAATACTGCGCCAGCACTTCGCTCAAAAACGCCGCCGGGTTGAAATCCTCTTCCGGCAAATCTTCCCAGAAGAATTCGCGCCGGCCGACAATGTCGCCTTCGCGCATGGTGAAGAGTTGCAGCGCCAGGCGTTGTCCTTCGCGGTAGTAACCAAAGATGTCCAGGTCGCTCTCGCCGGTCGTCGCCATCTTCTGCTGCTCGGAAAGTTTGATTACCGTCTTGCGCAGGTCGCGATACTTCGCCGCCAGCTCGTAGCGCGTGTCCTCGGAAGCTTGCATCATTCGCGATTCAAGTTGATCAGCCAGCTCAGTGTTGCGACCTTCGAGCAGCATGCGCACGTCGCGCACCGCTTCCTGATATTCGTCCGCGGTGCACAGACCCTTGACGCACGGGCCCAGACAGCGTTTGATGTGGTACTCCAGGCACGGGCGCGGCGCTTTGCCGTCGATCTCGATATCGCAGGTGCGCAGTTGAAAAGTGCGGTTGATGAGATCGATCGTCCGGCGGGCCATCGATGCCGGCAGAAACGGACCGAAGTAAAGTGCGCCGTCACGCTGAATCCGCCGCGTGATCACTGCTTTCGGAAACGGCTCGTTGATGGTCAGCTTCAGATGCGGATAGGACTTGTCGTCTTTGAGCTTGTAGTTGAAATAAGGCTGATGCTGTTTGACCAGCGTCGCTTCCAGGATGAATGCTTCGACTTCGTTGTCGGTGACGATGACTTCGACGTCGGCGATCTGTTTTACTAACTCTCCGGTCTTGATTCCGTAACTGAAGTCACCAGAGCGACCGGCCTGAAAGTAAGAGCGAACGCGATTGCGCAGGTTCTTGGCCTTGCCGATGTAGATGATCTTTCCTGCCGCGTCCTTGTGCAGGTAGACGCCGGGCGCGCGCGGAATTTCTTTGAGTTTTTCGTCTAAGGACACTGCTTTAAGAATTGGCCACAGAGGCACGGAGACACAGAGAAACAACAAGAAAGCAGAGTAAGAATCGGACGGTTTCCATTTCTATTTTGTCCTGGATTTGCTCCGTGCCTCTCCGGCCTCTGTGGCAAACTTCCTTTTGAACATGATAGCTGATCAATAACGGACGTAGAAACCGACGTGCGAATCCCGCTCACCTTATCGAAAAACAAAGCCTTCGACGCCGTCGGCTTTGGCCTGAACGCGGTCGATCACTTGATCGTCGTGCCTGAGTATCCCGCGTTCGATACCAAAGTTAGATTCACCGAATACGAAAAGTCCGCCGGCGGGCAGACAGCGAGCGCGATGGTTGCGTTGCAGCGGCTTGGTCTGAAGACAGCATACGCTGGACGCTTCGGTTCGGACGCCGAAGGCCGCTTCGGATTGAGTTCACTCGAATACGAAGGAGTGAACCTGGATTTCGCCGAAACAATCGAAGGCGCTGACAATCAGATCGCTTTCATCATCATCGATGCGCGCTTAGGCGAGCGCACGATCATCTGGGATCGCGACGAGCGACTCTCTTATCGACCAGACGAAGCTCCGGTGGATCTCGCCACGCGTGGGCGGATCCTGCACATCGACGCACACGATCCACCGGCGTGTGCGGTGATGGCCCGCGCGGCGCACGATGCGGGCGCGATAGTCACCGCGGACATCGATAACATTTATGAAGGACTGCCCGAACTGCTGCCTCTGATCGATGTGTTAATAACTTCAGCCGAGTTTCCGCATCGACTGACGGGTATCAGCGATGAACGCGCTTCTCTGGTCGAGATGAAAGCGCGCTACGGTTGCGCGATTGTCGGCACGACGCTCGGCTCGCGCGGAGCATTGATCTATTGCGAAGGAGAATTCATCGAATCATCTGCGTTAACCGTTCCCGGCGGCTGTCGCGACACCACCGGTGCCGGCGACGCCTTTCACGGCGGATTCATCTATGGAATCCTGCAAGGGGAGGACGTGCAGGCTTGCATGAGACTGGGCAACGCTGTGGCGGCGCTCAAGTGCCGCAGCCTGGGCGGACGAACTGCGCTGCCAACGGTGGATGAATTGAAAGATTTTCTGGGATAAATCATCCACAGATTGCGCAGACTACACAGATGAGGTCAGTACCACCTGCGTCAGCAGGTGGGTTCATCGGTCAACCCGCTCGCTGAGTGTTTGATCCACCCGCTCGCGCGGGTGGTACTGACTCCATATCGCGGCTGGTTGAGCGTTCGATCCTTACGCCGCCTCCGCAACTTCTCCCGCGGAATATTTCTTCCCATACACACGCGCAAAGTACGCAGCCAGCAGAAACGCCACGAACTGAATCGCAGAAGCAGTCCAGAAAGTTCGAAGGATCGAACTGTCGCTCATGTTGTGCGGCCGACCATCGAAGCCGGCGTGCGCCGCGACGCTGTAGATCAGGAACGCCGCGATCGAAGGCCCCACGGCGCGAGCGAGACTGGCCACTGATTGCGTTACGCCCAGCACGCTCCCTTGTTCGCTGGCGCTCGCGCTCTTCGAAGCGAGGCTCGCGAGCGAGGGCGCCATCAGCGCGTTGCCGATCGACGACACTGCTCCGATCGCAAGTATTCCAATCACTCCAATCACCGGACCCACAAAAGGAGTCGCGAACAAACTCGCCGAAAATAGCAGCGCGCCCGTGATTACCAGAGGCGGTTCCCCGAAACGCTTCACAAGTTTCCCGATCAACCCGCCCTGGATAATCGCGGAGACTATTCCCACGAAAGCAAACACCCAGCCGTTATGGAATGCGTCGTAGCCCAGACGGAACATCAGGAACAGCGAAAACACAGTCGTCATGATCGAGAAGGCCACAATCGAGAGAAAGTAAATCGTGAAGACGAAACCGAGCCGCGGTTTTTGCAGCGAGTGCAGCAACTGTCGCCAACCGCGACCGCTGGCGGCTGAAACACGCGCGGGATGATCGGGCGTCACAGTTTCCGGCAAAGTGAAGTAAAGCAAAATCGCATTCGCGAAAGCGAGTCCGCCGGCGAAAAGAAAAGGAACGTTGATACCCCAGCGGCTCAGAATGCCGCCAATCGCCGGACCAAAAACGAAGCCCAGCCCGAACGCCGCTCCGATCAGTCCCATGCCCTTCGCGCGATTTTCTTTCGTCGTAACATCGGCGATGTAAGCCTGCGCCGTAGAGATGTTGCCGCCCGAAATCCCGTCGATGATCCGGCCGAGAAAAAGCATCCACAGCGTCGTCGCGAATCCGAGAATCAGAAAACCAAGACAGGTCCCGAGCAGACTGACAAGCAGAACCGGACGGCGGCCATGCTTGTCCGACAATCTGCCCATCACCGGCGCAAAAACGAGTTGCATGATCGAGTACGAAGCGAACAGCAAACCGACTTCACGCGGAGTGGCGCCGAACTTCGTGCCTTCGGCATAGAAAGGCAGCACCGGAATCACGATCCCAAAACCGACGAGATCGATGAAGACCGTGATGAAGATGACGAGCAGTGGCGAGCGCTTCATGGGTAGTTTCGAGTTTCGAGTTTGGAGTTTCGAGTTATCAAATTCACTCTTCGACCTTGCCGAACCACATGAATCAGGCGTCGCGTTTGAGTTCCGGTAAGCAAGCAGAACTCGAAACTCGGAACCCTAAACTGGAAACATTTCCTATCGCCGTCCACCACTGATCATGCGATCGACTGATGCTTGTCCACCGCCCGTGATCAGCAATGCCAGCGCCATACCGAGAAACGCCACGGCGAGCTCCATACCTGCAGGAGCAAAGAAAGCGGGCCAGAGCACGCCGAAGATCGCGACGAGCATTACACAGGCAATCAGGAATGCTCCGACGCGGGTGAACAATCCCAGCAGCACCAGGACTCCGCCGATGAGCTCTGACACCGCCGCGGCTCCCATCCATAACCACGCCGGGCGCATGAATGGAAACGGAGCGGGGAAGGACGTGAACTTTGCCAACCCCGGTCCATTGAACGAGCCCAGAACTTTCTGCGCGCCATGCCCGATGAAAGCGATTCCCAGCGCCAGCCGCAGGGGCACCGTAGCCCACGAAGCAGAAGTTGAGGTAAGTCTCCGAAGCATAAGATTCATCCTTTCCGAATGTCGGGAATTGTTTGGAGCGCGTACAACTATAAATCCGTTTGCGGCCTGCCGCCTAGGAAAAAACCGTGGGCGACTGGGAAATCATTGACAGGCCGAAGCAGGAGCGATATAAGGCAAGCTGCTCGATCTGATTTGGATCGCGTTCCCCTAATGACCCTCCGAGTTTTGCGTGGTTCGTGGTGACCGGCTACTCGCCGTCACGTGTGACTGATGCAGCGCCTTAAACTCAATCTTACCGGACTGCGCGCGCGACAACTCGCGATTCTTGCGCAGAAGAAGAATTTCACGCGCAGAGAATTTATCGGACTGACCGGCACCGCCGCGCTGGGGGCGGCTTCGCAAGCGAAGAAGCTGGGGATTGCGTTGCCGGCGTCTTTCAAAATTGTCGGCGACGAGAAACGGCTGGCGTTTTTGCTCGGCGGCGAAGAGCGCTGGGTGATCGATCCGCAACGCTTCAGCGGATCACCCAAACTCACAATCGACCGAACCGAAACGCGCATTCGCTTCGAGCTTTCGCGCGCCAGGTATCCCGGAACAAATCTGCCTGCCGATCTGACGGGCGAGCTGAATCGTATCGGCCGGCGCTGGCGGATGCATTTGCGCATGGCGCTCGGCGGCTTTGATGCGAAGGTTCCGTTTGAAAAATGGCTGGCCGGAAACGACCCGGCAGTTTCTGGGGTGCATTTGCAGCGAACTGTTTCCGAGCTGGGTCAGTCGGGTCGCGTGCTTGCGTCAGGAACAGCGCGCGCCGCCTTCAGTCCGGGATGGGTGACAGAGTTTCGCGGGACAAAGTTGGCTCGCGCGCTCGGCGTAGGCCGCGGAATTCTTTCCGATTCGCTGAATGTCGCTTTGCTCGAACCGGACGATCGGAGCTTCCTCGATCAACCAGCGGCAAAGCGAACGTTGATTTCGCTGGCGCGCGGCAAGCGCGAATGGCAACTCACAAATGCGTTAACCCTGCCGGCGGGAGCACAGTTCAAGTCAAACGAAGATCCTTTCGACGCGATTCACATCGAAGCCGGTGAAAGTAGAAACGGCGCGCCCGTTTGCGCGCTGATCGCCGAGCCATCGACGGACGATCCCAAGCTGTCATTTCACCCCAGCGGAGATTTCAAGGGCGTATTCGGCGAAGTTTTTTCGCTGCCATTGCGCGGCGCCATCCTGGCCGCGACTTTCGCACGAAAACGCGACGAGCGAATCTTGCTCGCTCAATTCGGTCGCGATCCTGTCTGGCTGCAAAATCAGAAGTATGTTGTCGAGTTGGGCGATACGCCCGATGAAATCCCCTTTACGCTGACTAACCATGACGGCCGCTTTGTTCGTTTGCATTGCGCGCCGGCGCTGCGCAGCGCGGCGTTTCATCTGGAAGGCGCGGTGGTGCAGCCGACTCCTTGCGAGGAAGGCAGTCGTCTGATCTTTGACACGGGAACGGATTTCGATGACCGCGCATCGCAGCCTGAACTCGATCCGCAGCAGAATCCGAACCCGACGCCAACACCGACGCCTGCGCCGCGCCGCATTGGTCCCTTTCGAATTCCGCCGAACATCACCCAGCGCCCGACGCCGACGCCCACACCAGAGCCGACGCCAGCACGTCGAGCCCCGGGCGGAAGGACGCAACCGGAACAACAACCGACGCCGACGCCCACACCGATTCCGGGAATTCGTATTGGGCCAATAACTATTCCGATTGAACGTCCGACGCCCAGGCCGAGACCAACTCCCAGATCAACTCCGACGCCAAGCGAGACGCCGATCATTATTCCGCCGCGTCAGATTGAGCGCCCGACGCCGACGCCCACACCTGCTTTCGAAAAACCTCCGACGGGCGTGATCTCGGTCAGACCAGAAAACCTGGGGCAGTTGAATTTGCGCGGGCGCTTCTCGACGGTAGTACTCAGACCTGAAGACCTGCTGGTTCTGCGTCTGGAGTTTCTGAACATGTCGCTGGACACAGGCGCGGCGAATCTCGACGAGCGCCGCACTCCGCTACTACTCCGCGATAACGCGTTTCGACCTTCTTATATCGTCGTTTATTTTCAGGGACAGAACATCGCCGAGCAGGCCTTCTTTGAAACCGCGGCCGATTATCCGGTACAAACGCCGCTGGGCAAACCCGCTGACCCGGATGCCGGCAAAGGCGACGAAACGCCGAAACCGCCTCCGGTGCGCGCGCGCATCGCCGGTCCCAGCCGCCTCGTGTTCCGAGTTCCCGACGGCGAAAAACCGATTCCTTATACGCTGGCGTCGATTCTCGAAAAGTGTGGCAAGTACGAGCTAAGCGTCGTGCCGCACGCGCTGCCGCCGAAGATCGAGACGAACTTCGTAATCATCCCCACCCAGTTCCTGTTGGCCACCACGATCGACAAAGCCAGCGTGACGCCGGTGCGCATGGCGAGCGCGCAAAAGGTAATTCAGCAAGCGCGCTTCAACGCGATCACCAGCATGCCCGGCAAAGATTTGATCGCGGTGCAGAAAGAAAACCTGGCGATTAAGAACATGATCTCGGCGGGCGCGGGCATATCGGTGCGACCGCCAAAGCCGCGCGCGCCGAATCCAGACGAAACCGCGCTCGAAGTTCCTTACCTGCTAATTCTTTCGCCGAATATTTTCGGCGGCTGGGCGCATGCGCAGCTTCCCGTGACTTCAAAGAATGCAAAGCGCACGGAGCTTTGGCACACGCGTTTAGGCGTGCGCACGAACGGCGGCGTTGACGAACAGAGTGAACTGCTGCGCACGGTGCGCGCGATCTGGGCGCTCGATTCAAGCTTCCACGACGATCCCTTTTCACCTCCTCTGCACGCGAACGATCCGTTCCGCATGTCGCTCGACGCTGACGATCGTTACAACATCGTTCACCTGTCGTCGAACTACACAATCAGTCTCCCCGCTATTGGCGGGCGAACAACCCGCGGAATCTACGAACCGAACCCGGTCAGCGTCGAGCGACTGATGCTCAGCTCGATGGGCGCGTGGATCAATTCGCGCGGCGTGTGGGAACATCCGCCTGACCCGTTGACGGTGGAAGAATGGCGACAGCGCGGCACGATGGGACGCGATCATTACGTGCGCGTCGTCTACAAAGGTTACCTGTTCCCGTTCGGTCACCGCGCGTCGCTGGTCAAGATCACCGAGCGAAAGTTTCACAACCACCTGCCCGGCAACATCGCCTACCTGCGCCAGCGCATGTTCATCATCGTGCGCGAGCCCGAGAAAACTTACGGCAATACGGGACTCACGACGCCCGGTCCTGAAAATCACTCGTACGATCGGCAGATGCCGTTTCGCCGCGTGCGCATTACTACCCTGGTCACGCCCAATCTCGATAAACCAGAGGACAGTGATTACAAGCCTCCCTTCGACACAAAGGAAACGCTACAGTCTCTGTTCTGGCCCAGAGTGGCCGGCAACGATTTTCAGTTTCATTTGGTCGCTGAGGATTTCGAGGGAAACAAGATCGAGTTCACAACGCCGCTGCTGTTCGCCGATCAGGCCTTTGCAAAGAATCATGATTTGATCCAAAAGGCCCAGAAGGACTACGAAAGCACTAACCCCCAGATGGTT
>DASZZL010000097.1:0-3765 GCA_035545035.1 Pyrinomonadaceae bacterium | reverse complement strand
ATTGTGATCAGCGACGATTTGGCTTTGCCACTCGGCAGCATACGCTTGCGGGCCCGCGGCAGCGCCGGCGGACACAACGGGTTGAAGTCAATCATCGGCATGCTTGGAACCAGCGAGTTTGTGCGTTTGCGAATTGGAATTCAGCCTGAGCATCCGGTAGAGGACGCGAAGGGGTTTGTCCTCGACGAATTTCGGCGCGGGCAAAGGCGTGAAGTGAAAGAAGTGTTGGAAAGAAGCGCTGACGCATTGCGCTCAGTCTTGCGAGATGGCATTGCGAAAGCGATGTCGTTGTACAACTAGAGGAGGTTACGGGTTTGGCAGATAAAAGAATTTACGAAATAGTTTTCATTGTCGATCCTGGCGCGGATGATGGAGAGGTGATGAAGCTCAGCGAAGCGGTCCAGAAAATCATCACCGACCAGGGCGGCAGCATCACCAAGATCGACATGATGGGCCGGCGTCAGCTCGCTTATGAAATCAACCATCAGAAGGAAGGAAGTTACGTCCTGCTTGAGGTGGAAGGTTCGGGCGCCGAGATTGCCGAGCTCGAGCGCCGCATGCGCGTAAACGATCGCATCCTGCGTTACATGACGATTCGCGTGGATTTGGATCGCCGGCGCGCGCAAAAGTTCAAAGACAAGCGCGCGCGAAAAGCGGCCAAGCGCCCGCTGTCGGGTAAGGCAAAAGAGGCCGCGGCGGAAGTCGAGAAAGAGTTCGCAGAGTAAAGGGAAAGGCTTATGTCAACAAACTACGAAGAGCGCGATAGCGGATTCGGATTTGAGCGGGAGTATGAAAGAGCCGGCGGGATGGGCGGCCGGGGCTCGCGGCGCATGCAGCGGCGAAAGATCTGCCGCTTTTGCATCGAGAAAGTCGATCTGATCGACTTCAAGGATGTGAAGCTCCTGCAATCTTACATCCCCGAGCGCGGCAAGATTCTGCCGCGGCGAATCTCGGGCATGTGCGCCTCGCATCAACGCATGCTGGCTGAAGCGATCAAGCGCGCGCGCAACATCGCACTGCTGCCGTACGCGGCCAATTAGTCAGAGTTTTAGTTCAGAGTTCAAGCTTCAGCTTGTCAGTTCTTGATTAGCAACCTAAAGGTTGAACTCTGAACTCACTGAAAGGGAGTTCAAGACAATGGGACATAAACAGGTTTTGCTGCGCGAGGACATCGTCGATCTGGGGGCGCGCGGCGAGATTGTGCGCGTGAAGGCCGGCTACGCGCGGAACTATCTACTGCCGCGAAAACTCGCGGTCGAGGCGACGGCCAGCAACGTCAAACAGATCGAGTCAGAGCGCGCGGCGCTGGTCAAGCGCGAAGCGAAGGAACGCGCGACCGCCGATGTCCAGGCGGAGCAGTTGGGCAGCTTGACGCTGAAGTTCGAGCGCAAAATCGGCGAAGCCGGCGTTCTCTATGGCTCAGTTACGTCGATGGACATCGCCCACGCGCTGAAGGATCAAGGTTACGAAGTCGATCGACGGAAGATCGTCTTGCGCGAACCGATCAAGCGGTTTGGGAATTACACCGTGCCGCTGCGACTGCATCGCGACGTCACGGTCGAGTTGCCGGTGAGCGTGCTGGGCGAAGGCGGCATCGAGATCGACGTGGCCGCGCTGGAAGCGGAAGCGGCCGCCAAAGCCGCGACGACGGAGGCGCCGGCGAATGAGACAACAACGCAGGACGGAAGATCCGAGACGGATGAATAGAGTCAGAGGAGTCGCTCAACCAGCCTGCGGAGCAGGCGAAAGAATTTAGCCCGGAGTGAAGCGAGCAGAGCGAGCGAGCGGAACCCCGGGTAGAACTGTCGCCCGTAAAAGGGGGCATCGTTGCTCTTATTTCCTGGTTTGCAGATCTAACCTAAGAAAAAATTTGTAAACACTTCCTAGAATAAAAATTGTGGTATAGGTTTCCAGTCCGAAAGACGAGCGGCACGGAGGCATGCGATGGCAGACTGGATCGTTACCTTGGCAGTTGTAAGCTTTGTTATCTATAAGCTTGGTATTCTCACCGAGCTCGATGTGGGTCGGGGTTGGCTGCGACTTAAGTTTGCGACACCGAAAGCTAAGACTCCTAGGAGAGGGAAGCATGCCAGGAATTAGATGTCATGCTCACCTCTCCGCCGTATTTTCTTACCTAACTATTCCGGCTGGCTGACAGGTTGAGCAGCATCTGTCGGAAAGTCTCAGTGAAATTCTAATATCGAAGCGTCGCATCGAAGATATAACACCATCATGGTCGATCCGTTATCTAGTTGTCTTAGGTGTGTAGTATAGTTCGCCATCGACACAAAATAAACTTTGACTGAGTCGCTTTCACCGCGATGAACTTTTGTTCTCATTCATGGCAACGCCAAATCCGATTCGCGATCCGCTTCTTGAGCGACCTCTACCGAGCAGTCCAGACACTGAACGCGCGATCTTGGGTTCAATCCTTCTTGATAATTCGCTAATCGCACAGGCCGTTGAGTTATTGAAGCCCGAAGACTTCTATGTTCCATCACACCGGCGCATCTTTGTGGCGATGATTGTTCTGTTCGAACGTGGCTCGGAGATTAATCACGTCTTGATTTGTGAAGAACTGCGTCGGGACAACTCCCTTGAGGCAGCGGGCGGTATGCTGTTCTTGAGCAACCTACCATTCGGACTTCCTCATGTAAGAAGCGTCGCCCAATATGCAAAAGTTATTCGCGGAAAATCTCTGCTGCGCCAGTTGGTGAAAGTCGCTAACAAGATCAGCAGCGAGGCGCTCGAAGAAGAAGACGAGCCCCAGGACATTCTCGACCACGCCGAGCAAGCGATTTTTGCGCTCGCCGACGAGCGCATTCGCCAGGGCTTTCAACATATCAAGCATCCGGCCGAGCGCGTGCTGGAAAAGGCCGAAGCGGTGGAGCATCGCGACCTGGTCGTAACCGGCGTCGCTACTGGATTTCGCGGCCTCGACGCCTTGACTTCGGGCCTGCAAAAGCAGGATCTCGTCGTCATCGCCGCGCGGCCGTCGATGGGCAAAACCAGTCTGGCGCTGACGCTCGTCCAGCATGCGGCAATCGAAAGCAAGGCAGTGGTCGGCATCTTCTCGCTGGAGACGTCGGCGGAATCGCTGGCGATGCGCATGCTCTGTTCCGAGGCCAGCGTGGACGCGCAAAAGTTTCGCAGCGGCTTTCTGTCGAATGAAGAATGGTCGCGCCTCGGCAAGGCGCTGGGCAAGCTCGCCGACGCACGCATCTTCATCGATGATACGCCGGCGATTTCAGTGCTCGAGATGCGCGCCAAGGCGCGTCGCTTGGCGACCGAGCAGAAGCAACTCGACATGATCGTGGTTGATTACATGCAACTGATGTCCGGCTCAACGCGACGTTTCGAATCGCGGCAGCAGGAGGTTTCGCAAATCTCGCGCGAGTTGAAAGCGCTGGCGAAAGAATTGAATGTGCCGATGGTGGCGCTGTCGCAGTTGTCGCGTGCGCCTGAGAATCGCACCGATCATCGGCCGCAGCTTGCCGATCTGCGCGAGTCGGGGGCGATCGAGCAGGACGCCGATTTGGTGATGTTCATCTTTCGCCAGGAGATGTACGACGGCCCAACGGACAAGGACGGCAATTCGCTCGAGGGACGCGCCGAGATAATCGTTGGCAAGCAGCGAAACGGTCCCACCGGCTTCGTCAATCTCTACTTCAACAAGACCTACACCCGTTTCGAGAATCTGTCGCCCCGCCTGACGCCGCAGTGAGTCCAAAATCAAAAACGGTATATCGCTGCACGAACTGCGGC
>DASZZL010000096.1:0-6714 GCA_035545035.1 Pyrinomonadaceae bacterium | reverse complement strand
CGTCGTTCCTCCAGGCAGCGAAATGCACTTCAGCAAGTTCATGGATCTTAACATGCTCGTGATGACTGGCGGGCGCGAACGTACTGAAGCGGAATTCTGCGCTCTCTACGAACGGGCTGGCTTTCTCCTGACGCGCATCGTCCCGACTGAATCACCATTTAGCGTGATCGAGGGCGTTCGCGTTTAGGCTTTCATTATGAGTTACCGAGATAGTGCGGCTGCAATCTGCGCCGCCACGCGTGCGTTGTTTTCCAGCAGCGCAATATTGGCGCGCAGGGTTGCTCCCTCGCTGCGTTCGGCCATGCGCGCGAGCAGGAAGGGCGTGAGTTCACGCCCGGCGATGCGCGACTCTTCCGCGTCGCGGAGCGATTCGTCGAGAGTCTTATTCAAGATTCCTTGTGGGACTTCGGCTTCAGTGGGAACAGGCACAGAGACGAGCAGCGTGGCCGGCATGCCAAGCTCGCGCTGCGTTCTGAACAGTCGCATTACTTCTTCCGGCGAGTCGCAACGAACATCAACCGCGAGCCCGCTTCGGCGCGAATAGAACGCCGGCATCTCGTCGCAACCATAGCCGACGACCGTGATGCTGTACGTTTCCAACCATTCGCGCGTTGCCGGCAAATCAAGAACGATCTTGGCGCCAGAGCAAACAACAATCATCGGGGTGCGCGCGAGTTCAGGTAGATCCGCGGACACATCCGGCAATGAACCTCGATGCACGCCACCGATGCCGCCGGTCGCAAAGACCTGAATGCCGGCGCGATGCGCAATCCACATCGTAGCCGCGACGGTTGTGGCGCCGTTCCAGCCGCGCGCGACAGCGATCGCCAGATCGCGTGTGCTGAGTTTCCTGATGTCATCGCCTGTCGCGATGCATTCAACCTGGTCCTGATCCAGTCCTACGCAAAGCTTCCCGCCGAGCACCGCAATCGTCGCTGGCGTCGCTCCTTCTTCACGCGCGATATGTTCCAGGCGCTGCGCAGTCTCGAAGTTTTGCGGCCGAGGCAAACCGTGAGCGATCACGGTTGATTCAAGCGCAACGACGGCACGGTTCGCCGCGAGCGCCGACTCGATTTCAGGATTGATGCTGAAATTCTTGTTCGTCATTTAGATAAAATGGATAAAAGCGGGGGCGAGCCCCCTTCCTGACCCTGAGACCTTCCGAGTTGAACGATCTCTCGGTTCTGGAAAGTCTCTCGATCAGGCAAACATCCTTCAATCGGGATTATCTCTCAGGTCCGGAAGGGGGCTCGCCCCCGCTCCTTACCTTATGCAGAGTAAACACCGTTCCGCCGCCGCCGCGTTTACTCCACTCAACCTCGGCATCGATCATGCTTGCCCGGGCGCGAATGTTGGCCACGCCGCGGCCGGGCTTCTTCCTTGTCTCGCTTCGATCAAAACCGCGCCCATCATCTTCAATTCGCAAATCAAACGCGCCGGCACTGTTTACGTTGGCGCTCATCTTAACGTGCTTTGCGTTTGCGTGGCGGCAGATATTGCTCAAAGCCTCCTGGGTCATGCGATAGATTTGGATTTGCATGCTCGCCGGCAAATTCAGTCTCTCATCCAACGTATCATCACACACAAACTCATACTCGAACTTGCCGTCGGGCGCGGCGTGTTCCACCGCGTGGGCCAGCGCAAACTGCAAAGCCGCGGACAGTCCGACGTTTTCCAGCGCCGACGGGCTCAGGTCTTCGCAGATGCGGCGGACTTCCTGCGAGATCGATTCGATCTCTGAACGCAACTCAGCAGGATTGTTTAGCAGCGGCACTTGTGACGCTCGTTCTCCGCCGTCACTGGCGGCACGAGTGCCGCTTCTAAACGAAGCTGAAGATTGATCGACCATCAGCATCAAATTTCTCAGGTCCGCTAATGTTTGATCGTGCAAATCGCGCGCGATGCGCCGGCGTTCGGTTTCGGTTTCGTTGGCGAGCTGCAGACGCGCATCGGCCAATTCGCGATTCGCTGAAGCCAAAGCAGCGCTGGTGCGATGAATGCGCCGGTTCTGGAAATAACCCCAGCCTAAAGCGATCAAGGCGAACAACAACAATACGCCGAGGGCGGTGGAGGTCCATGGGAACGGAGCTCGCGCGACGGTGAACTCGAACGAGAGCGGGGTCGCCGGGGTTAGGTCCTTGGTAAAGGCTCGGGCCACAACTTTGTACGTACCCGATTTCAGTTTCTCCATCGCGAACTGGGAATCGTGCGACAGTTTCTCTCTGATGACCTTGCCGGAACTGTCAGAGAGCGCGAAGGCATATTGAAACTGCTCGGGGAAAGTACGACTACTGATGGCTGTAACATCCAGCAGCAAACTGTTCTGCGGATAATCCAGTCGCAATCCCGAATGCAATTCCTGCTGCTCGTGAATCCGCTGGCTGATGATGCGCGCCGGTAGCACGGTCGGAGTGACGCGTCCCGGTTCGTAACGCACCAGACCTCGACTAGTGCCGGCGATGACACTCTCGCTACCATCGCCCGTCCGTTCAGACAGCACCGCGAAAACGCGTTGCGAAGGCAAACCCTGCTCGACGTCCAGACGCGAAACGATCGCTCCGAATTGATCGTCGAGCGCGACTTTCAGCAAGCCATTGCCGACCGTGGCGCACCAGACTTGCCCGGAGCGCGAATTGTCAGCGACCACCGCGACGGTGTGAGCGTTGATACCTGGAACGATCTCCTTCAGTTGACCGGCTTGAAATAGGTAAAGCCCTTTGTCCGTGGCGAGCCAGGTCGCCGAGCCGTCAGCAATGATCGACCAGATCGCACCGCCTTTTAGTTTGTCGAGCGAAGCTTCGGTCGATGTTTGTTTGCCATCGAAGAAGAAAACGCCGGCGCTGGCCGTGCCAATCACCAAACGGCCGTTGGCGTCGGCGCCGAGGCTCGTGACTTCGCGCAGATGGGCATCAGCTGCGTCATCCGGCCAGACGAGCGTGCGACGCGAGCCACTAAGTTGGTCAACTCCCACGCCGTAGACAGCGATGTAGGTTGAGCCGCCAACTTGCGCGATGGCCCGCGCACTGTCCGCGGTCAAGAGCTTTTCGTCGTCGTGCAGGATCCTGGCGAACGTCAACTCGGACGCAAGCTGTGAAGCGAAGAGTCCGCCGGCCGCCGCTACCAGCACGCGTCCGTTTTTGTCTTCATTAATGGCGAAGATCGTCCGCCGACCGAGTTCGGGAATTGCGCGCCAGTGACGCGTGTCCGCGTCGAATGTGAACAAGCCTGAATTCGTTCCTGCCAGTAGACGTCCGCGCGAAGTGCGCCACAACGCTCGCAGGTAATTCGCACCCGGATCGTCAGAGATGTTTTCCGCGCGCATCGCATGCGGGTCATAACGACAGACGCCCTTATCGGTGGCGAACCAGACGACTTCTTCGGCGTCGACGAAAACACCAAAGATGTGATCGGAACGGAGCGCGCCGCCAGTGCCTTCGAAGGTGAAGTGCTCGATTGGTTTCCGATCGTCAAAATGAAACGCACCGCGACCGTCGGTGGCGACCCAAATATCGTCGCGGGACCCACGCGTGATCGCAGTCACCGGGCCGGTTGAAGCGTTGGCCTTCGCCGGTTTCAGCGGCTCGCCATTATCAAAAAGTCCGCTCTCTTCAGGTCGCGCGCGCGAGCCTGTCCAAAGTCGTCCGTGAGAATCGACTTCCATCGCGTTAATGAAATAGCTGCGCGGTTTGCTGATGACTTCCTTTGCCTCGCCACCTTCGATCAGGATCAGGCCGCGGCTTTGAGTGCCGGCGTAGACTTTCTCACCAACCAGGGCCAGACTGGTGATCTTCAACGGGCCGGGATGGTCCTTGTCGGCGCTTTGCAGAGGTTGATCGGGAATCGTTCTTACTACGAAAGTGAGACCCTCATTGCTTGCCTCAGATCGATTCGTCGAGCTCACTGCGGCTGGTTGCTTTACCTGGCAGGCGAATATTTGTCCGCTTTCGCTCGCCATCAGCGCGCGGCCTGGTTGGGGCGTGATGATGTTGGTGATCACTTTGCCGGCAGTTTCCTTAACTGTGTAGAACCTGCCATTGGTCAGACGCGCCGCGCCATTGTCGGTCCCAATCCATAGCCCGCCGGAGCCATCTGCTTTCAGCGCCAGCACGCGGCCCGGCGGCAATCCGTCAGAGTTGATTGCGTTCGTGCGGCGACCGTCATAGCGCGCCAGCCCGCCGTCAGTCGCAAACCAGGTCACGCCAAACTCCGTCTGCGCGATCGCGTGCGTGCGATCGGATGGCAGCCCGTGAAACGACGTCACCGCGCCCCATTGATGCAGGTTAGGCGGCGGCGTTGGTGACGGTGAAGGCGAGGGAGCCGGTGTCGGTTGAGCTTGAGGCGAGGGCGTTTCGCTTTGAGAAAAGGCGCGGGGCAGTAGCCCGACCGTCAGGGAGGGCGCTAAAACAGAAGGCAGTAGGCAGTAGGCAGAAAGCAGCAAGAGAATAGTGAGCAGTGAGCAGTGAGCAGTGAGCAGAAAGAAAGCGTCCCGCAGGGACGCGGTGAAAATAGCCCAGCGATTCATCGCTGGGACCAGCAGTGGAAATTTGTTTCGAGTCCCGTAGGGACGGCTGACCCAACCTGGTTTAATCATTTCTTTCCTGACTATGAATCTTCCCTTGTTCACAATCTGCCAGCGCGCTCACTTTCCCATCGGCTTGCCAAAATGGTTGGGCAAAACGACCGGCCGTCGCACGAAGCGCTGCTTATGCTTGTAGACTACGAAGACCTTGTTTCCTGATACTTCAATTCGCGCGGTCGCCGGTATGTCCGTTTCCCAAAGTACGGCATTGCCTTTACAAAGTTGGAGCCAATCCTCAATCGTCTTATCACGAAGACTGTCGCGGTAGCCCCACATGTCTGTGACAACCAAGTACATATCGCGTCGATAGGGCTTAATCTGGGTGAAAGCAGCGCGACCGTTTACCGTCTTTCTCCATTTCTCCTTGCCTGTCGCGGAATCGATAGCAGCCCAAAGCAGATCGTAGCCTATGACGTAGATAGTTCCTGTCGAGTCAATTATGGGAAGGTCCGTGAAGGGCGGCCCATCGGAAGACCACTTCCAAACAATTCGATTTTGGTTATCAAGCATGTAGAGCGTGTCACAAACGCTCGCCAGCCTTCTGTTGCGCGACACTCTAGAGACGTGGAGGGTTACATGTGGCTTTGCATAATCCCAGCATTTTGCACTTGGACGCAGGGCCGCTTGTCTGGATTGGGACAATGATGAAGCGCCCGACAAGAGCAGTGAGGTGATTAGACCAATGAGCTTGAGGTTGTTCATGACGAGCCGCTCCTGCTCGAATCTCTTTCTGTCTACTTCCGCGTCTTCCCCGCTTCCCGCTTTTGCTCTTCGATAAACTTCTTTTGATCTCGCTCGATCCAGCCTTCCAACTCCACCGCTGCCTTCTCCAACTCGTCATTGTTCAGCAACCCGCGCCGCAGCGCTTCAAAGAAAGCGCGCGTGCGCACATTGTAGGCGAGCTTTTCATAAGCTTCATTCGGCGTGCCTTCGGGCAGCGAGGTGAAAAGTTTTTCGTAAAGAGTTGCCAGACGACTCTCGACGCCACGCAGCGAGAGACTGCATTTGCGCGCAATGGCCCAGTTCGAAAGGCCGAGCGCGAGATAGTAAAGCGCCTCGGCTTCGAATTCAGTCAGCAGCGGTCGCTTGAAAGAATCCTTGAAGGCCGGATCGATCATGTCGGCGCCGTCTTCCAAAACGGCAGCGACGAAACGCAGGAAGCGCGATTCAGGATTGTTCTTGTGGATGAAGCCATAGGCCGGCGGCGGATCGACCGACTTCACGATCTTGCGAATCTCGTTGATGTAGATCTCGTGCGGAAACTGGGTCCAGAAAATAATCCGCGCCGCGGGGTACTCGCGCCAGATCGCCCGCGCCGCTTTCACGCCGGAAAGCTTCGGCATCTGAATGTCGAGGATGCAAACGTCAGGTTTGTTCTTGAGCGCCATGGCGACTGTCTCTTCGCCATCACTGGCTTCGAGCACCGGTTGATGCGATGGAAAGTCGCGCTCGAGTATCTCGCGCAGGTAAGCGCGCTGGGCCACGTTGTCTTCGGCGATTAGGATGGACATTTATGGTTGTTAATGAGCAGAGGCTTTCTTGTAGATGAAGCGATAGACGGGTTGACCTCTTACCACCGCCGTTATCTTCGCCTTCATTTCTTTTTTGTCGGACAGTTTGTACGACTCGTCGAAGAATGTCCAAGCTTCTTTCTCTTTTCCGGCGAAAATGTAGTCCACAACGATCGGCAGGATATCAGTTACGTGATTGATTCGATCCTCAGGAGGACTGATGCTTCTTGTCTCTTTATCGACGCTGTTGAGAAGATAGTCTTGGAATTGTGGATTCGCGGGAACATACTCGCGAGCCTTCCTGTCATAGCTAAAGATTGCCGTCGGGAGTGGCGTCCTACCGGTTGGAACCCACTCGGAAAAACCATAGAAGGCTGTAAGGGGCACGGTTATCTCGTAGACCCCATCGTTGTCGAGGTCAATTATCCGCATATCGTCGCCTTCTCTGCCAGCGGCCCATTTAGATCCGTCAAAGATAATGCGAGGCTGGGGTGACAAGCTGATGACCCATTGCGTGCCTCCGCGAAAGATGTCCTGCGAGATTACGAGCTGTTTGGTTGGGCCGTCCAGAAATGAGAACAAGCCAAAGCGTGTGTCATTGCCCATGCCAAAATAAATATTGTC
>DASZZL010000095.1:0-4998 GCA_035545035.1 Pyrinomonadaceae bacterium | reverse complement strand
TAATTCCATAATCAACTTCCGTCCGTTCCAAAACTTCGCGCAGGCGTTTCTTTCCGCGTTCGTAGTGTTGGCGCGTGCTGCCGATTGAAACGCCCATCACTTCCGCGGCTTCGCGCAAGCTGAGATCTTCATAAAAGACCAGATGCAGAGCTTCTCTTTGGCGAGCCGGCAGACGTTGCAGCGCGAGTCGAAATCGCACCTGCTCTTCAGACCGATCAAACGCCGCGTCAACTTCGCCGCCGGCGGGTTCGCGTTCGCTGACTTGCTCAGAGCCTACCGCCGATCTCAGCTTGCGCAGCAGATTCCGGCGATACTCGTTGGCGGCGGTTTTGCGAATCACCGCAAACAGCCACGTCTTCAAGCTCGCCTCGCCGCGGAATCGCGCTTTGCCTTCAAGGATCTTCAAATAGACCGTCTGCAAAACTTCTTCGGCTTCCCCTCGGTCGCGGGCGCAACAACTCATGGCCCAGCCGAAACAGGCAGCATGGTGCTGCTCCAGTTCAGCGTTAAGTTCTGCGATGTCCATTCGGTCTATGCTCACGGTTTCGCCGTGTTCAGTGTATTAGTCGTTTGAGCGCGCGAATTATATGACTCAGATGCAGAAAATGCCCCTTAACACGACACGCGCGCCTAACCGCCCGCAGCATCAGCCGCCGAATCAGCCCGCTGAATGGCCGCACGAAAAACCAGTAGGCGCGAAACTTGCGAAGGCTGGCCTGATCCCCACAAATTACACGCGTCTCGGTGGACAGATTCGTTTGCCCGTTTACACTTTGTTCGACCGTGAAACTCCAGACAGCTCGAGCGATACCTGGGGGCACCGGAGAGTTGAAGCTGGCACGGTCAAACGTCGAGACGTTACCGGTTGGTCTCCAAAATCTTCCTGTCACGCCAAACAGGACTTCGTGATTAGGTTCTTCGGCCAGGACACCGCACTGGGAATCAATTAGAGTTTGAAGCGTGATTTCTTGATTTCGCGGTGGCGAACGACAGCCGCGCGAGATAAGACCTGGCAACATTCGGAGACCCATTAGCAGCTTGATCACCGGGCCACCGAGGTCCGCAGTCCAAAGCGCGCGGTACACAACGTCGGGCGATGCTGCGATCGTGATACGGTGTTTTTCGACGGCGTCGGGATTCGGCGCGAATGAATCGATTAGCATTCCGGGAACCTACTTTGCCCACTCAGAAGCGATCTGAGACTCGACTTTGACGGGCACAGTCGTCAGATACTCTTCGCCCGCGGCGCACATTGCGCGCTCGACTTTCTGCGCGACGTCTTTAGATTCGCTCTCGTCAACTTCGACAACGATCTCGTCGTGGATGATGTTCACGATCTTTGCCGAAGTGCCGCGTAGTTCGTCAGCCAACAATCGCAGCGCCCGTTTGAGGATGTCGGCGCTGGTGCCCTGGATCGGCGCGTTCTTGCCGTTGCGCTGCGTCATCGAAACCTGTTGACGATCGGACGCGTCGAAGTTGAAACGAACAAGCCGGCCAGAACCTGTGCGCGCCTGCTTCTCGCTGACGGCCCGATTCGCTGATTCACGCAAGTAGGTATCAAGCCCGCGATAGGTAGCGAAGTAACGCCGTAAGACATTCTCGGCTTCGGTCACGCTCAGTCCGGTCATCATGGAAAAGCGCTGCGCGCCAATGCCATAGACGACGCCAAAGTTCAAACGCTTCGCGAACGAACGCTGATCGGCGGTGACTTGATCCTGCGCGACGTTGAAAACTTGCGCGGCGGTGACGCGATGCAAGTCGGCGCCGGAGTTGAAGGCATCGATGAAAGCCTGATCGCCGGAAAACTCAGCGAGGATGCGCAACTCGATCTGCGAATAATCAGCGATTACCAGTCTTCGTCCTTCGGGATGGCCCATGAAGCAGCGTCGATATTCGGCCGCGTGCGGCACCTGTTGAATGTTCGGATTCGTGCACGCGAAGCGTCCGGTCGGCGCGCCGATTTGGCGAAAATCCGCGTGCAGCCGGCCAGTCTTCGGATTGATGAACTCGATCACGTTATGACCATAGCTGGTCAAAGCCTTCTGCATCGTGCGGTATTCGAGCAGCTTTGCGACTACCGGATACTGCGCAGCGAGCGGTTGGAGTTTCCAGTTGCGCGTGGAATCGGGCAGCGGAATGCCGAGACGATTCAGCGCGTCGGTGACTTGCAGTTGTGAATCAAGATTGATGTTCGCGCGCGACGGCCCGAACAGTGAAGCCTGCGCCACGCCTTCGCCCAGCATTTCCTGCAACTCGTTCGCCAGCTCGGCGCGCGTCTTTTCAACGATTGCCAGTTGTTCCAGCCAGCGTTGCTTGTCCATGTAAAAACCGGCCAGCTCCAAATCGACAACCGGCATCACGCATTCAAATTCCAGTTGCGCGCACTTGATCAGATCGAGCGATCTTATTTTCTCGATCAGTTTGTCGCGCAGCGGAATCAGCACGGCCGCATCGCGCGCGGCGTACTGCAACTGCGCTTCCGAGAGTTCGAATTCCCAATTGCTCAGCCGCTCTGTCTTATCGACTTCTTCGTTGAGATAGCGCGCGGCAATCGCATTCAATCCGTGGCGGTCTTCGATGTCGCCCGCGGAGACCATCTGGCTGGCGAGGAGCGTGTCGAACAGCCCGCCGAGATCGACGCCGAAATTGTGTTTGATGAACTTGGCATCGAACTTTGCGTTGTGCGCGATCTTGATCGGCCGCGGCGCGGCGAGCAGTTGACGCAACGGCTCGAGCGCTTCGCTTTTTGAAAAGTCGCCGTTGGAGAACGCGTTGAGGTCGACGATATAGACGTTGTCAGGAGATGCAAGCTGAACCAGGCGCAATCGGCCGAGGTAAGGATCAAGCTCCGTAGTTTCGGTATCGAGCCCGATGGCTTGCTTATTAAAAAGTTCGTCCGTCGCGCGGCGCAGCTCTTCGCCGTTGGTGATGAGTTGATATTGCGCGGTCATCAGTGGAATTGATTTAGCCACAAAAAGGCACAAAAAGCACAATAGGAAGATCAGGCCTGACTTAGCCGGTTGGCGAGTCAAGTCAAAGAAAACTGTTTTGTGCCTTTTGTGCTTTTTGGTGGCTAATTATTGAAGCTGCCGCTCCGCGTTCTACCACGAATCATCGCGGGGTCGCGCGCCGGTTCGAGTTCGCGCGTTGATTTGTTTGAGATGCCGGATGTTCAGCTTGAGGAGAAGAGCCAAACCATCCTTGCCACCATCCGTACGCCGCACCGACAACCAGCAAGAGCACGATGACGCCGAGAATCGCGAGCTTTAGAGCCAGGCGCAAGGCGCGCCGCGCTACAAAGAGAACTAGCACCACGACAACGAAAACGATCAGGCCGGTTGTGATGGCGGTTAACATTGCGTCGATCTAACACGTACTACTGCTCACTGCTCACTGCTCACTGCTCACTGCTCACTGCTCACTGCTCACTGCTCTCTGGTAATTCGCGCGCACCGTCGTTTTGATGTTTCCTCGGAGGTTAAAGTCGCCTTCGATTTCGACGCTCAAAGGATCGCAAGCCTTCACAAAGTCCTCGAGCATCACATTGATCACATGCTCGTGAAAAATTTTGATGTCGCGAAACGAATTGATGTAGAGCTTCAAACTCTTCAATTCGATGCACCGTTCGTTGGGTGTGTACGAGATGCGAATTGTCGCAAAGTCGGGAAAGTCCGAGAACGGGCAGATGCAGGTGAACTCAGGCATCTCGAAATTGATTTTGATTTCGCGCCCGGGAAACTCGTAGGGGAAAGTATCGAGCGGATAGAGCTTCATTTCCTCGCGCGGCGTCGCGCGAATGTCGAGGCCTTGCTGGTTTGGCGGCTGAAGTTTTGCGTCGCTTACTGCCATAATCGATTTGCGATTTGAAATGGGATCTTAACCGAGCAGAGCGAAGTCGGCAATCAGCGAAAAGAAGGTGAGCTTATTTCAATAGCGAGTGTCTCGCTAATAGAAGCGCGGCCGCCCAATTTCGAAAACCTTAATCAGCAACAGCCCCGCGATGAACCCACCGATGTGCGCCGCGTAGGCGACGCCGCCCTGTTGCGAACCGCTGCCGAGCATGCCGAGTCCGCTGATCAACTGGAACACAAACCAAAGTCCAATCGCGATGAAAGCCGGCACCTGGGTTACGAACCATGAAATGAGCACTGTTACCCGGCGCGTCGGAAACAGCAGCAGGTAAGCGCCGAGCACGCCGGAGATCGCGCCGGATGCGCCGAGGCTCGGCACTAATAAGCTTGCCTCGTTTCCGCCGGCGAACGCCACAGTCGCAAATACCTGCGCCAGTCCGGCGAGCACGCCGCACACCAGATAAAAGATGAGATAACGAAAATGGCCGATGCGATCTTCGATGTTGTCGCCGAAGATGAAAAGAAAAAGCATGTTGCCGAAGATGTGCGCAATGCCGCCGTGCATGAACATCGAAGTGATCAGCGTGAGAAAAACGGGAATCGGCGTCGGTTGCAAATTAATTCGGCCGATGGGGCGCCCGCGAAAATCTTCGATCACCACCGGCTGCTTCACATCTTCGTTATGAACGATTTCGTACGGGACAGTTGAAAACGCGTAGGTGAACTTCTCGTTCGTGCCGAACCCCTGCAGAAAAACAAAGACCAGGACGTTAAGGAGAATGAGGATGTAGTTAACTACCGGCGTCGTGCGGCGATCGGAGTTGTCGTCGGCGATCGGAAAAAGCATTGCTGGTACAGAACCGCCCTGTTTACGGAACCGCTCGCGGTAGCGAGCGGGTAGGCCAGCAACATGGCACCCCAGCGGGGCTGCCCCGCCGGGGACCCCGCGATGCTGGCGAACCGCAGGCAGGATGCCTGCGCTCCTTCAGTCGCCTTCAGCCGCGGCTTCGGCAAACGCAACCTCTCCGGCTGCGAGTTCGCGTCGTACTTCTTCCGCCGTGCCGAACACGCGCGCCTTCTCGTCGTCGAACTCGCCTTCCCAACGCGCGACTACCACAGTTGCCAGACAATTGCCGAGCACGTTGAC
>DASZZL010000094.1:0-23891 GCA_035545035.1 Pyrinomonadaceae bacterium | reverse complement strand
CCACCTGCGCTAGCGGGTGGGTCAGACTCTCACCCTTCGATTCGCCGTGGTGACCGAGACCTGCTCGCCGCTCATCGCTCACTGCTCACTGGCGGCTGGCGCCGCATCGCCTACGACGTTCAGGGCGAGTGGGGCTTCTATCTAATTCTCGATCAATTTCTGAAGTCACCCGCCGAATCGCGCCGCGCCGCCGCGGGCTGGGGCGGCGATCGCTTCGCAGTCTACGAAGGCCCGAAGGGCGAAGTCCTGATAGCGTCACTCTCAACGTGGGACACCGAAAACGATGCCCGCGAATTCTTCGATGCTTATGTAAAGCGCACCGAACTCCGCTACCCCGACGCCTCACGTTCGCCTAGCCCCGACCTCGCAGCTCCGAACTTCGAACTCAGAACTCCGAACACGTTGGCTTGGCAGACCAACGAAGGCAGTGTTGCCCTCGAACGTCGCGGCAATCGCGTTCTAGTTGTCGAAGGCTATTCTGACAGGGTCGACCGCGAAGCACTGGAACGAGCCTTATGGAAATGACACAGTTCGTGTGAGAATTGCTGCGAGTGAATTAGCTATGATACTTTCTCGCACAATGGCGTCCGAGTCTCAAATCGCGCGAGCTTCGAAATCTACGACTGCTCCTCTTTCCAAAACTTCTTCAAAAGCGCCCGCAGAATCTCGAACATCCCGGTTGCGAGAACTGACTGCGGAGTTGCGGGAGCTTGAGGCGAAGCTGCGGCTTGGTGGCGGGCCGGAGAAAATCGAGAAGCAGCATAAGCAAGGCAAGCTGACGGCCCGCGAGCGGATCAATCTTCTGCTCGACAAGGATTCGTACAAGCAAGAGATCGGGCTGTTGGTCGCTTATGACCAATACCAGAAAGCAGAAGGCAGTAGGCAGGAGGCAGAAGGCAGGACTAAGAACTCAGAACTCAGAACTCAGAACTCCGACGAAGTCGGCGGAGCGCCGGCGGCGGGAGTCGTCACCACCATTGGCCGCGTTGGGGGCAGGGAAGTTGTTGTAGTCGCGAACGATGCCACGGTCAAAGCCGGGTCGTGGTGGCCGGAGACGATCAAGAAGATTCTGCGCGCGCAGGAGATTGCGATGCGCTCGCGCGTGCCGATCATTTACCTGGTCGATTCGGCGGGCGTCAATCTTCCTTATCAGGGCGGTGTGTTTCCCGGGCAGTACGGTGCCTCGCGCATCTTCTATTACAACTCGATCATGCGGCGCTATTTGAAAGTTCCGCAAATTGCCGCGGTGATGGGGCCGTGCATTGCCGGTGGTGCGTACCTGCCGGCGCTTTCGGACATCATCATCATGGTCGAAGGCACTTCGTTCATGGGCTTGGGCGGCGCGAACCTGGTCAAAGGCGCGACCGGCCAGACGATTGATAATGAAACTCTCGGCGGCGCGCGCGCACACAACGAACTTTCGGGAGTTGCGCATTATCGCGTGAAGAATGATGAAGAGTGCATCAAGAAAATTCGCGAGTTTGTTGCAGAACTGCCGACAGGTGCCCAGGCTGGAAGCCTGCGGTCCGCCCGCACGGATGCGGGCGCTCCAAAGGATGCCGGCGCTCCAGCGGAACCAAAAACTCCGGAAGAAAAGATTTACGAAATCATTCCCGAAGATCATCGTCAGCCTTACAACATGAGCGAGCTTTTGGATTGCCTGCTCGACGAAGGACATCTGGACGAGTTTCAGGCGGACTATGCGAAAGAGATCATCACCGGGCACGCGCGCATACGCGGCATACAGGTGGGCGTGATTGCAAATCATCGAGGGATGGTGAAGTCGCCCGCCGGCGGTCCGCCAAGATTTGGCGGAATCATCTACACCGAATCGGCTGAGAAGGTTGCCTACTTCATCGAAACCTGTAGTCGGCATCAGACTCCTTTGCTTTTTATTCAGGACGTTTCCGGATTCATGGTTGGCCAATCAGCGGAGCACTCAGGAATCATTCGCGCGGGCGCGCGCTTTGTCGAAGCGATGGCCACGGCCGTGGTACCGAAGATCGTCTTGACGGTTAATCACGCGTCGGGCGCGGGTTATTACGCGATGGCGGGACAGGGCTTTGATCCGGATTTCATTTTCAGCTGGCCGACGGGACGCATGGGCGTGATGGAAGGCGAGTCAGCAGCGCAGGCGGTATTCGGAAGCCAGCTTGAGAAGCTAAGGGCAAAGGGCGAAGAGCCAAGTGAAGAGCTGAAGGCCGAAATGGAGCAGGTGCGCGAAACCTATGATAAGGAATTGGACGCGAAGTATGCCGCGGCGCGCGGCTTTGTCGATGCGGTGATCGCGCCGGAAGAAACAAGAGACGCGCTGGAGCTTGCATTGCGCGTGAGTTTGAATTATTCAGGACCGCATCTGGGACAGTTTGTGTTGCCGGCGGCCTTGGCGTAAGTTCTTCGGCCTGAAGGGCCGGCAGAAAGTAGCCAGGGGTAAGCGAAGCGCCACCCCTGGATCAAGATCGAAAATATGTGTGCACCCTGAAGGGGTGCAAGGATCTTTGAGAGCCGGAAAATCAATCAACTTCTCGCACCCCTTCAGGGTGCATGCATTTGATTTGCCTAGTAACCAGGGGTGGCGCGCTTCGCGCTTACCCTTGGCTACTTTCTTTTACTCCTCCGGAGTGACGAAAAAAAGGAGAATACACGTGAGAAGGAGCACCATCTATCTTTTCGCTTTGGGACTCGCTGTTGTTGTCGTGACGGCGCTTGCCAGCGCGGGCCTGGTTGTGTCCGCGCAGAATTCGAACTCGTCAACGACGGCAACCGAGAGCAAGCCGAAACCCAAGCCTCGCAAGAAAGTGGCAGCGCCAGCAATGCCTCCTTGTGATAACACGAAGCAGGAGCAAACCGATCTCTCCGGAACATATACCGGGAAGGTCAAGCATGGCGACCAACCGCCGATGGACGCAACGCTGACGATCACAGGCAATAACTTTACGATGACGACCGGCTCGGACACGCATTCGGGACGCATGACGGCGGTCACGACGTGTGGCTATACTGCGGTCACTGTGATGATGGGTGACCTAACGCCGCCACCGCCCGGGACGAATCCGCCGCCGGCCCACCCGGCAATGTCGCTGCGTGCCAAGAAGGTCGGTGACAGCTTAACGCTGACGACTGTACCAGGCGAACCGCAGACGGTTTCGTTTACCACTGGCGGCGCCGCGATGAAGTCCAAGCCTCGCAAACACAAAGCGAAGGCGAAGACGACCGGCGCTGCGACGACGACGCCGAAGCAGTAAGAAGGACAGCGCGCAGGCGAAGTGATCGACGCGGGGACGCGGAGATCGGGAACACGGCGAGACGGAGTCCGAACGCGATAGCGTTCGCGAGTTTCGCGCCGGCGTTTCCGTGCGCCGCGTCTTTGTCTGAAATATTGCGATGAAGGAAACAATACGCATTGCCGCCGGTCAGGGATTTTGGGGCGATCTGCCTGACGCGCCGGTGCGCCAGGTTGAAGAAGGCCCAATCGACTATCTGATGCTCGACTATCTGGCTGAGGTCACGATGTCGATCATGCAGAAGCAGAAGGCGCGCGATCCGAAGGCCGGCTATGCGCGCGACTTTGTCCCGCTGATGAAGCAGATCCTGCCGACGTGTGTTGCGGGTGACATCCAGGTTGTTGCCAACGCTGGTGGCGTGAACGTTGAAGGATGCGCGGCGGCCGTTCGTGATGTCGCGCGGGAGTTAGGTCTGGCCGGTAAGTTGAAGATTGGGATAGTCACTGGCGATAACATTATGGATCGTGTCGATGATCTCATTGCGCGCGGGCTCGAGTTGCGCAACATGGACACGGACGAACCGCTGGCTACCGTGCGTGAGCGAATCCAGAGCGCAAATGCTTATTTGGGTGCTGCGCCGATTGTCGAAGCCTTGAACCAGGGAGCGCAGGTTGTCATAACGGGACGAGCGACTGATACCGGTTTGACGCTCGCGCCGATGATTCATGAATTCGGCTGGGCTGCCGACGATTGGGACAAGCTTGCGGCCGGAACGATCGCCGGGCACATCATCGAGTGCGGCGCGCAATGCTCGGGCGGCAACTGCCAGTACGAATGGCAGACCATTGCTGATCTGGCCAACGTTGGTTTCCCAATCGCGGAGGCGTCACCGGACGGAACATTTGTGATCACCAAACACGAAGGAACCGGTGGTCGCGTTAACGTCCCTTCAATCAAGGAGCAGCTTGTTTATGAGATGGGTGATCCGCACGAGTACATCACGCCTGACTGTGTTGCTGACTTCACCACGATTCGTTTGGCTGATGATGGCTCTGACCGCGTGCGCGTGTTCGGGATCAAGGGGAAAGAGGCAACTGATTCTCTGAAAGTTTCGATCAGTTATTCGGCTGGTTACAAAGCCGTCGGCACTCTGGTTTACGCCTGGCCGAATGCTTACGAGAAAGCGAAGGCCGCGGACAAGATCCTGCGCGCGCGATTGGATCGACTCGGACTGCGTTTCGATCAGATTCTGACTGAATACGTTGGCGCGAACGCGACACACGGACCGCTGGCCGGCGAACCGTCGCCTGATGTGGCCGAAGTGCAACTGCGCGTTGGCGTGCGCGGCAATGATCGCAAAGCGATCGAAAGATTCACGAAAGAGATTGCGCCGCTAATTCTAACCGGCCCTCCGGCCGTCACAGGTTTTGCTGGAGGCAGACCGAAGGTGGAAGAGATAGTTGCTTACTGGCCGGCGCTGATTCCGAAGAGCGAGATCACGGCAAATGTTCAAGTACTCAATGCCTAGGTGCTGGATGCTGTGCTTTTCTCTGTGTTCCTCTGTGAACCCTCTGTGCCTCTGTGGTGAGAATTTCGCACGAGAATTCACCACAGAGACACAGAGATCCACAGAGTCTCACGGAGAGATGACTGCGGTACTAAGTGGTCAATGAGGATTCAGCTAACAAAACTTGCTCACGCACGCTCCGGCGACAAAGGCGACACGGCCAACGTCGGCCTGATCGCCCTGCGCGAAGAATTCTATCAGGTGCTTGTTCGCGAAGTGACCGCAGCACGCGTCAAAGAACATTTCAAAGGAATCTGCAAAGGCGAGGTAGAGCGATTCGAATTGCCAAATCTCGGGGCGCTGAACTTTCTCCTGCATGAAAGTCTCGGCGGTGGTGGTACGCTGTCGTTGATGACTGACGCGCAGGGCAAGACGTTTTCGACTGCGTTGTTGAGAATGGAAATTGAGGTTGCCGATGACGAAGCCCGCACCCTGGGGTCGTAAGGGCGAACCTATGTGTTCGCCCAGGCTGAGGAGGCGCGATGACGTGATAGCGTTCGTGGGCGAGCAGAAACGACTTTGCCAGAATTGAAAGAATGTATCGGGAGACAATCGTCAGGCCTAATCATTTACGAAAGAAGACATCGCGTTATACAAGGAAGCTCTGCGACAGTCAGGTGCTCTGACTAGTTCAATCAATTACTATCGCGCGAACGTCTTTCGATCGTTAGTGCGCGGCGGGGCCGAGACCCCGAAAGATGCGGACGGTCGCATTCGCGTGCCCACACTTTTTATCTATGGAGAACAGGACATTGCAGTGATTCCGTCGACAGTGAGAGACCTTGGGCGCTTCATCGATGCTCCATACCGCGAGCTAAGGATTCCTGACAGTGGGCATTGGGTACAGAACGAGGCAGTCGAGGAAGTGAATAACGCGCTGCTTGAGTTTCTCAGCGAAGGTTAGTGATCAGATGTCAACTGAACCACAACAGGTCGTACTTTTCGCCGTTGCTGACGGAATAGCGCGGATTACGCTCAATCGTCCGGAGAAGCGCAACGCGCTTAACGATGTGGTGATCGTCGCTCTCAAAGATGCACTGCGTCGCGCGGATCAAGATGAAAGTGTTCGCGCTGTCATCCTCGCGGGAGCTGGTGCGGACTTCTGTTCCGGCGCTGATCTTGCGGCTCTGCAGAGAATCTCGAACGCCTCAGTTGCCGAGAATCTGGAAGATGCGCGCTCGCTGATGGAACTGTTCATGTTTATTCGGCAGGTCCGTATCCCAGTGATCGCGGCGGTAAAGGGAAGAGCGTTGGCAGGCGGCTGTGGATTGGCGACAGCTTGCGACATCGTTTTGGCGGCGCGGTCGGCGCGGTTTGGTTATCCGGAAGTTAGGCTTGGATTCATTCCCGCGATGGTGATGGCAATGTTGCGGCGCAGCGCATCGGAAAAGAGAGCTTTTGAGCTAGTCACACTCGGCGCGGAATTTAGCGCCGAAGAAGCAGTGGCATTTGGGTTGGTCAATCATGTCTTCGATGACGAAGTGTTCTTTTCCGAAGTCGAAGCGTTCGCGCGACAATTCGGAAAAATTAGCCGCTCAGCCGTCAGTTTATCCAAGCAGCTTCTTTATCAAATCGATGGGATGAGTTTTGGTGATGCGGTGGAATCTGGGATGGACACGAACGTTATTGCGCGAATGAGCGAGGACTGTCGCAGAGGAGTCGCTGAATTCTTGAAGAAGCGATGAATCGGCCAGGGCTGAACCTCTAGCCGCGCTTACTCTCTCGGTCGTACGTTTTCGCGGATGAACTTCGCGATATCTTGCGTTGATGTGCCGGGCAGGAAAATCTCAGCGAGGCCTTGCTCTTTCAATTTGAGAATGTCTTCGTGGGGAACAATTCCACCTAAAACGACGAGGCAATCCTTCATTCCCTGACCGCGCAAGAGCGAGACGATTCGTGGACACAGAGTATTGTGCGCGCCGCTCAGAATTGAAATGCCGACAGCGTCGACGTCTTCCTGGAGCGCTGCTGCTGCGATCATTTCCGGAGTTTGACGCAGGCCCGTGTAGATGACTTCCATGCCGGCATCGCGGAGAGCGCGGGCGATTACTTTAGCCCCTCGGTCATGTCCATCAAGACCGGGCTTGGCAACTAGAACTCGAATCTTTCGTGACTGATTCATTGAGTAATCGGCCCATTGGATCAATGGACCGATCAAGAAGTCTAGATCGCAGGCTCTTCGTAAATTCCGTAAACATCCCGAAGGGCTGAACAAATCTCGCCGAGGGTTGCGTAGGCACGAACGGCTTCGATCGTTGCGGGCATCGTGTTTTCGTTGAGCCGGGCGGCCTTTCTCAGGCCGTCGAGAGTTCTAGAGACCGCGCCGTTGTCTCGCCTGGCGCGTGTTCGTTCCAGCCGCTCCAGTTGATGTCTGCGTACGGATTCGTCGATGACTAGAATAGGAAACTCCTTCGGCTCATCCTCCATTTCATATTTGTTCACGCCCACGATCGTCTGATCGCCTCGCTCCAAAGCCTTCTGATACTGATATGCCGACTCCTGAATCTCGCGCTGCGGGAAACCCTTCTCTACGGCGTCAACCATTCCGCCCATCGCATCGATCCGATCGAAGTAACGAAGCGCGCCTTCTTCCATCTTGTTCGTTAAAGCTTCGACGAAATAGGAGCCCCCCAAAGGATCGACAGTATTTGCGACGCCAGTTTCCTCGGCGATGATCTGTTGGGTTCGCAGAGCTATCAACGCAGCTTTGTCTGTCGGCAATGCGAGCGCCTCATCGTACGCGTCAGTATGCAACGATTGGGTGCCACCAAGCACACCAGCGAGAGCTTGAATCGCTACGCGCACGATGTTATTCAGCGGTTGTTGCGCGGTGAGGGAAACTCCGGCGGTTTGCGTGTGGAAACGCAACTTCATTGTGCGCTCATCTTTTGCGCCAAAGCGGTCGCGCATAACGCGCGCCCAAATGCGCCGTGCAGCGCGGTACTTCGCAACCTCCTCAAAAAAATCATTATGAGCGTTGAAGAAGAACGATATGCGCGGCACAAATTGATCTAGGTCTAGTCCAGCGCGCAGACCCCATTCGACGTACTCGATCCCATCGCGCAGCGTAAATGCCAACTCTTGTAGCGCAGTCGCGCCAGCCTCGCGAATGTGGTAGCCGCTCACCGAAATTGGGTTGTATCGGGGGACATGACTTGTGCAGAACTCGAAGGTATCGATAACCAGCTTCATTGCCGAGCGGATCGGATAGATCCACTCTTTTTGCGCAATGTATTCTTTGAGGATGTCGTTCTGCAAAGTTCCGGAAATCCTTTTCCAATCCGCACCTTGCTTCTCGGCAATAACCAAATACATAGCCAGGAAAACTGAGGCTGGTGCGTTAATCGTCTGCGACACCGTCGCCTTCTCCAGCGGAACGCCATCGAACAGAGCTTCCATGTCCGCCAGCGACGAAATGGCGACCCCGCACTTTCCTACTTCCCCTTCGGATAGAGGAGAATCTGCGTCGTAGCCCATCAAGGCCGGCAGGTCATAGGCCACCGACAGACCGGTCTGACCTTCTTTCAAAAGGTATTTGAATCGCGCGTTTGTTTCTTCTGGCGTGCCAAAACCCGCAAACTGCCGCATTGTCCAAACCTTGCCACGGTAACCATTAGCATGAATGCCACGTGTGTAGGGAAACGCACCTGGTGCCGCGACGTCCCGTTCGAAATCGACGTTGGCAGCGTCGGTGGGTGAGTAAAGCCGGTTGATTTCTTCTAGCGAGACTGTAATGAACTTGGATCTGCGCTCACCATGACGCCTGTGAGGCACCTCCTCCGGAGGTGGTGACGTAGGTTGTACTGAAGAGGCGTCTGTTATCTCTTGCATAGGTGATAATTTGCTGCAAAGCCGCCGCCACGCTTCACTGTGAACAAATCTTTCCTGAGCAGAGTTCGATGTTAGTTGATGGTTCTAGGTGTGTCAATGGTTAGACACAACGGCGGAACCTCAACGTCATTAGATACTCTTTACTTGACCGGCTACTTAACGGCTCGCGCAAAGGAAAGGAGCGCGGCTGCGACAAAGCTTGCAGCCGCGCGATTTCGGAGGGAACCCAAAATGCGTGGACCGAACAGCGGGGTCAAGCAGCGATATTAGCGGGCTAACGATAGCATTCCCAAATTTGAACGTTCTACTGCCTCAGTCGGCACCACGATGTCATTCGGTCTTACCATTCCCAGTCTCGAGCGAGCAACGGATTCGATCGTGCTGGGATCGTTCGTCATTCGTCTGATCTCCGTTCCTAACAACGCATTGTCACGGCGCAGTATTTCGATTTCCGAAGCCGTTCGCTGGTACTGCTGAGATGAAAATTGCAGTTCGCTTCGCATTCGAACAATGACCGTCGAGGCCGTCCCGAGGACCGCGAGGATGATCATTACAAGAAAAATCCAGGCGGGAATGGGTGCTAACCAATCGCGGACGAGTATGCGGACAGTAGTTAATGAAGGATTGGGCGTTGCAAAACCTGGAAACGCTTGTACGGCAATTCGCTGGGTCACATGTCGGTTACTAAGCCAATACTTATTGTCGATGATTTTCAAGGATTCACCTCTCACGTCTTACTTTGTTTCGTACTCTTCGCAGTTGCGAATAACCGAGGCCAGCCCCAACATCGAGGCAATCTCTGAAATCAAGAGCACGCCGATTCTCGCCGACTCAGGTTCCACGAACGATTGGGCAAGAGGCGAAGAGTTGCCGCCCAGCGTCGCGCTATTCGCTGCGAACGCCTGCGTTGAGTACCGATCCGCATGGACGCCAGCTTTCTGCGGACAGTCACGCGTGATTTTGACCGTAAATTCTTCGCCGCGAAGGATGATCGTGCTTTCATTGGGAAATCTCGACTTATGTTTGAAGCCGACGAGTGCTTCCTAGACTGTGTCTTTAGACAATCCCTAAGCACTGGTACCCGCCCATTGCTGTTCAACCTCATCCTGGGACAAATCCTCGCCCCTCAAAGAATGACTCCGATACACTAGATAGACGGCTCATATGGGCGCTGGACCCAATATGAGGTAGCTCATCTATTTCAATCCCTTGCGCGTCAATGACTTAGGCGGCAAGTGGGCCAGACTCTAACACCAGACCATTTCCCTAGCAAGGCCATTCCTTTGCAACAATTCAATAATCTAACTTCAACGTTTACATGAGGTAAGCGACTATTAAGCGCTTAAATCGGCGTACGGGCGGCGAACAGAAATGCCAGCAGCCTTGGCAGGCTATGTTCAACCCAACAAGATCTATTAAAATCCGCAGCGTCGCAATGGCGCAGTGTTCGGGGGTGGGGGCAGAATGATACGTTAAGTGACCTAACCAGTTCGCCGCTTCGCCAGCAAATGTGCATTGTCAGACGGACTCCCGAATTTGGCGAGTGGCGGCACGCGTCTTGCGAAAGGGCTCGTTGGATTTTGTGCTGACCAACCGAAGAGGAACTTGAACAAACTCGGGGATGCGGTGGCCATAACGGACGTGAACAGAGCGCGCCGGGTTGGAAAAGGAGAGTTTAGCCAATCTTGGGAACGAAACCAATTAAGCATATCGAGCACGGTTTGACGAGCATTGCGGGCAAATTGTTCGACACAATTCAGCTCTTCAACAGGTACAAGCCAAACCCATCCTTCACGCCGAAATGGTCTGACAAACCCTTATTGAAGTCTTGGCAGAAGACGAAACCAACCCTCGGTTGGCCACGCACGACTGATTCGTTGTGCCCGAACTGCGTCATCGAGGCGCGTGAAGCGATTCTGAGCGGCGAGAAAGATGTTGCCGTGCTTCTCAATGAGAAGGTGGGCGAAGTCAAGGCGCAGATCATTGAGCGTGATGGCGAGATCTGGATGGTCAAGGACTGCCCTACTCACGGCCACTTCGAAGACATGATGGCAATGGATTCGAAGTTTATGACACACATCGAGGCGATGTTTCCTGGCCGCGACATTCCCGCGCATAACGACGAGAAGTTGCACAACCACGGTTCCAGCACGATCAAGTATGGTCGTGGGGCGGTGCTTACCGTGGATTTGACCAATCGCTGCAACATGATGTGCGATCCGTGCTTCATGGACGCCAATCAGGTAGGATTTGTGCACGAGCTAAGCATGGAAGACATTCAGGAGATACTCGACAACGCGATCTCGATCAAGCCGCGACGCCAGATGTCGGTGCAGTTCTCCGGCGGCGAGCCGACAATCTCTCCGCACTTCCTCGAAGCGATTCGATACTCGCGCAAGGTTGGTTACAACTCAGTGCAGGCGGCGACGAACGGGATTGAATTTGCGAAGAGCAAAGAGTTCTGCCGCGAAGCTGCTGAAGCCGGCTTGCGGTACGTTTATTTTCAGTTTGACGGCATCGGCAACGACGCGAACAGTCATCGACAAGTTGGTAACCTGTTTGACGTGAAGCTGCGCGCAATCAATAACCTGCACGAAGCAGGCGTCGAGATTGTGCTGGTAACGACGCTCGTCAACGGCATCAACAACGATCAGGTTGGCTCGATCATTCGGTTTGCACTCGAGAATCCGAAGAAGATCGCGTTCCTTTCGTTCCAGCCGGTTTCGTTCACGGGCCGCGACGAGGCGATTACCGCAGACCGTCGTTTGCAGCAGCGCTACACGCTTTCACATCTCGCTCACGACGTGAAGAACCAGGTGGGCATAACAGAGCCGACGCGCGATTGGTTTCCGCTTTCATTGATGGGCGCATTTGCTGACTTTGCTGACTTGGTGCATGGCCCAAATTCGGAGTGGGGCCAGGTGTCTTGCGGCTGTCATCCTAACTGCGGCGTGGGTACGGCGGTGATGGTTGACAAGGAAACGAAAGAGATGAGTCCCGTGCCGGCGTTTCTCAACATCCCGGGTCTGGTGAAAGACATGCGAAAGATCACCGACGCGGCGCGCGGCAAGTGGAAATCGAACATCATGATGGGCCTGGCGCTGCTGAAGAACTACCGGCCTCACATGGCACCTTCGCAGTTCAATCTTTACGAGTTGTTCAAGAAGTTCGACAAGTCGTTCGGCTTGAGCGGCAAGGACTACGGCAAGGTGGGCGGCGATCGCACGCAGGACGATATCGAGAGGCGCCGCGCGGATCGCTGGAACTTCCTCTTTATTGCGGGGATGTGGTTTCAGGATCTGTTCAACTATGATTTCCGTCGGACCGAAATGTGTATCATCCCTTATGGAACGCAGGAAGGTGAGATCAGTTTCTGCGCTTACAATACGGGCATCGGTTGGCGCAACATCATTGAGCACATGCACCAGAACGCGACCGTGGGTAAGTGGTACGAAGAGCATGGTCGGCACGAAATCTTTGCCGGGGGCAAAGAGGTTCAGTTGACTGATGCAACGCACAATCTCAGACTCAACGAAGTTGACTTGGCGCGCCCGAACAAGCCGCACATGGAAGGGCCCAAAACTGCGCACGAGGAAATGGTCGCGATGCGCAAGCTCTATCAGGAAATGGTGCTCAAGCAACAGGAGATCAAGTCGGACAACGGGGACAAGCCGGTGCAGATCCAAGGCCTGAGCCGCAAGAAGGATCTCGCAGTTGTTTCAGCCTAGAGTTTGAAGACTTTTTCGATGGAGGCCCCGCGAATGGTGCGAACTATTCGCGGGGTTTTCTCCGCCCGCTTGACCGAGACGTGGGCCGGCGTGTTAAATAGGATTCGAAAACTGGAGCATCAACCACTGGAGAACCAGATGGCAGTAGTTACAATTAACCAAGGTGAATCGATAGAAAGCGCGTTGCGACGCTTCAAGCGCAAGGTGATGACCGAAGAGATAATTAAGGACGCGAAGAAGCACGCCTTTTTCATGCCGCCAGGCCAGAAGGCGAAGCTCAAGTCCGCTTTGGCTCGCAAGCGCAACAAAAAGAAAGGCCGCCCGCGGCCGCGCCCCACTAGCGTAAGATCCTAACCGTGGAGCTTCAGACCACGAGACTCACCAAGTTGTGTACGGCTAAAGTGAGGTTCGGTCAAGACGTTTCAAAGCGGCAAGCGCACGTGTGTAAAGCGACCTCAGCGGAGCTTCACAGATCCGCACGGTGACTCAAGCGATGACGCGCATATTGTTGACGAACGACGACGGAATTCACTCCGACGGCCTGATAACTCTCGAAAGGGCTTTACGCGAGGTTGGTGATGTGTTTGTGGTCGCGCCGGCGGCGGAGATGAGCGGCGCTTCGCACAGTCTGACGCTCTCTCGCCCGTTGCGGATTCGGCAGATTGATAGTCGACACTGGACTGTCGACGGCACACCCACTGATTGCGTAACATTGGCGCTTCACAGAATCCTTGAGGAGAACGAGTTGCCGCACGTTTGTGTCTCGGGCATCAACCACGGCGGAAATCTTGGCGACGATGCTACTTACTCTGGGACGGTGGCCGGCGCTTTAGAAGCGACGATTTTGGGAGTGCCCGGAATCGCCGTGAGCCTTGTCGCGCGGGAACACTTTGATTTTAAGGAAGCCGCCAGGTTTGCTCTTCTCGCCGTCAAGAAGATATTGAGTGAAGGACTACCCGAAGGGACGCTTTTGAACATCAACGTCCCACTCGGAGAGATCAAGGGCGTCCGGATTACGCGCCAGGGAATCAAGAACGCCAGACCGGTAATTACCGAGCACATCGATCCACGCGGCAAGCCGTACTTTTGGATTGGCGAACAGTACTTCCGATCAAATGCCGAAGACGGAACCGACTACCGCGCGATTGAGGATGGCTATGTTTCGATCACTCCGCTGAGAAGCGACATGACCGATCATGCGGCGTTATCAGAAATCGAATCCTGGAATTATCTCGCGTCCGCGGAAGTGCTGCAGACCTAGCACGAGATTGTCGCAGTTCTTGAGTCTCAATCGAATTGAGTTCCACATTTTCACCGCGCGGCGCACTCCAAGCTGAATACCGCATTCCCCGCGAGCGCATGATTGAACGCCTGCGGGACCAATACCGCATCCGCGAGCCGAGCGTTTTGGAAGCGATGCGCCAAGTCCCCCGTCATTTCTTTGTTCCTGAGGCTCTCCGCGGACGAGCCTATGGCGACCATGCTTTACCAATCGATTCCAATCAAACGATTTCTCAGCCGTTCATCGTGGCGCGGATGACAGAGCTGCTTGAGTTGAACAAGAAAAGCCGAGTGCTGGAAATCGGTGCTGGGTCGGGTTATCAGACCGCAGTTCTGTCTCAACTCGCGGCGCAGGTTTACGCGATTGAACGCATCGGCGAGTTGGCGCGCGAAGCGCAAGCCCGCATTCGCGAACTTGGAATCTACAATGCGACGGTCAAGGCTTTTGACGGCACGCTTGGCTGGAACGCACATGCACCTTACGATGGAATTCTGGTCGCGGCCGGTGGGCCACGCGTGCCCGATCCCTTGATCGCGCAATTGAAGATCGGCGGTCGTCTGGTAATTCCGGTTGGCGAAACGCGCGAGTCGCAGCGTTTGGTGCGCGTGATCAAGACGGAAGCCGGCAATAAGATCGAAGAACATGGCCCCTGCCAGTTTGTGCCATTGATTGGCCAGCACGGATGGAAGCAGGGCGGTGATGAGTGATAGATGATGGCTTCACCTTGTCAGCTGTCACTCGTCACCGTTTCTTAAAATGGTAGCCCGAATCATTGAACTGTTGTCCGCTTTCATCGTGGCCACGATCTCTACGCTTGGCTACGCGGGCATCGTCCTACTGATGGCGATTGAATCGGCGTGCATACCGCTGCCATCCGAAATAATCATGCCGTTCTCGGGCTATTTGGTTTACACAGGCCGATTCAACTTGTGGGCAGTGAGCGTGGCCGGCGCCTTCGGCTGCGTTGTTGGTTCGCTCGTTGCCTACTGGGTCGGGATGTACGGTGGTCGTCCGTTGATCGAGAAGTACGGGCGATACGTGCTGATCTCGCACCACGATTTGGATCTTGCCGATCGTTGGTTCGCTCGCTTTGGCGAAGTCATTGTTTTCGCCAGCCGGCTGTTGCCCGTCATTCGCACGTTCATCGCGTTTCCGGCCGGCGTCGCGCGCATGAATCTGAAAAAGTTCGTCATCTACACGTTTGCCGGATCGCTGCCGTGGTGTCTCGGCCTCGCTTATGTTGGTCAAAAGCTGGGCGAGAAGTGGGACAAGGATCCGATGCTAAAGACTCTATTTCACAGATTCGATTTCGTCATCGGAATCGCGCTCGTGGCTTTGGTTGGTTGGTGGGTCTGGCGGCACATGAAACATCTGCGCGCAGACTCAGAGAAGAGCCAAGTGAAGGGTGATGAGTAATGGGTAAAGGGTGATGAGTGATGAGTCACAGGCCTTTCCTGTCACCGTTCAACTGTCACCTGTCACCTGAGCCTTTGACAGTGCAGTAAGCGTCACATAGAATCCAACAAGTTAGTTCGGGGCGTGGCTCAGCCTGGTAGAGCGCTCGGTTCGGGACCGAGAGGTCGGAGGTTCAAATCCTCTCGCCCCGACCATTCTTTTCAATCTCGCCAATTTATTCCATCGACGGCGAAAATGCGTGGCGTGAGACTATTGTGTGTCGCGAACCTTCGCTGCGCAGCTCGCTTCTTATCACAAGCATTTCCAAGACCCTGACGATCTCGCGATTGAATCCGATCTCTTTGTGCATTACGGCCAGCCGACGCGAGCCCTGAGGCTTGCGTATCCGTGCGATCGTCAGATGCGGATGGAAGACACGCGGCTCGCGTGCGAAGCCCGCCTTCGCGCATTCGTCTTCGAGAGCACGGTTGAGTTCGGATAACTTTCCCGATGGATCATCGATTCCGATCCAGAGAACGCGCGGCTGACCCCGGGGTGGAAACGAGCCGCAGGCCTCGACGACGATTTCGAATGGTCCAACTTTGCTCGCGGCGATCGAAGCGGCGGCAGAAAGCTGCTCGACATTCGTTACCGGAATGTCACCGAGAAATTTCAAGGTGAGGTGCAGGTTATCTTCGCGACTCCAACTCGCCCGAGCCTCAGGGATTGAATCGCGCAAACGATCGATGTGTTTGATCAACTCTCGCCGCACGGGCGCCGGTAATTCGATGGCGACAAAGACCCGCCACTTGTTTGAGATTTCAGTCGATGGCATGAGGCGCAGCCTCAAAAACAGTGAGGGAAGAATCGACGGAAAGGCGCAGCCTTTCCGCACATCAGGCGGCCTAGCCGCAAGAGTTCATTTCGCTGGTTCGAGGACGAGTAACTCCTTCGTTGCGCTTTCAACTGCCGCCTTGGTGAATGGGAAAGCGCGCGGCGTGACGTTGCGCCAATCGTCGAGCTGATCTTTCCAATGTGGGTTCGAGGGAATGCCGGATTCGCCGAGTGTGATGCCGTGCTGAGTTTTGTCCCAATCGCTCGGATCGGCGATGAAGCGCATTGAAACATTACTGCCGACGTTGACTGTGGAGCCCAGACCACCAACACCGTTCTGGGGAAAGGGAGCAATCGTGAATTGCAGACCGATCAAAGGCGCCCCCGCCAACGGATGCTGAAAACGAACCCTGGACATCTCGCCCCACTTCCATTTTGATTCGTCCGCCCCCAGACCCTTCGTCAGCGTCTGCCGGGAATCGGCGTAACATGCCTTCAAGAGATCAGCGTAGGTGTTGAACTCTTTCGGCAGCCAATCCTTTGGCTGCTCGCTCATGATGCGATCCAAAGTCGTTTCAAAGTTTGACCAACCGAAGACCTTCACCAGGTCAGGGCCGAGCGCAGCAGTTAATATTCTCGTCCGAAAAGCCGCCCGCATCTGGAACGCCAACGGCGCCACCGATGAGCCAGCGTTCACTTCGCCGCTCCACTTTTCCAGAGCATCGACAACATCGCGTAGTTTCTGATCATCAACGGGGACTGCCGGCCTGAGTATCTTCGCGCTGTTCCTGGCAAACGAAGCCAGACCAATCGAATAAACATCGCCCTGAGTTTTTCTGAAGTCATCAATCGTCAGCTTCGAGTTCCTGCTCAGCAGCTCAAATATCCGACGCGCGCGATACGGTTGCGCCCATGAGTGCGTCAGAAAATATGGATAGTCAGTGCCGACGATGCGTTGGTTGGCGGTGACGATAATTCCATCGGGCGGATCGAAAAGTTGTGGCAGCTTTTCTGTCGGAATGTAGCTCGTCCACTCACCTTCGTCCGTTGAACCGTCGTATGGCACGCTTCCGTCACCCGACTTTCTAATCGGAATGACTCCGGCGGCATGGTAACCGATGTGACCGTCAACGTCCGCGTACACGATGTTTTGAGTCGGCGCAGTAAACGAACGCAGGGCCTGGCTAAACTCTTTCCAGTTTCGCGCGTGCGCAACCAGATAAGTACTATCGGCGCTGTTCAGTTTTGGATCGAGCGCGGTCCAGCGCAAAGCATAACGCTTCGAATCTTTTTCGAAAACAACTGGGCCGTGTCGCGTCACGGTAACATCCAGAGGAACCGTGTCGGTCTCGGAACTGGTGAACCCCTTTCGGACTTTGATCTCTTCGTGTCGCACTTCCGCATCGCGCCAGCCCTGCGGTGTCAGATAGCGCCTGGGATTCGACGGGTCAAACTTTTCGATGTAAAGATCCTGAACGTCAGGGCCGACATTTGTCATGCCCCAGGCGATCCGATCGTTGTGGCCGATGATCACACCGGGAAGGCCGGGCGCCGTCACGCCCGCCACGCGCACACCGGGCGCGCTCAGGTGGACGAGATACCAGATCGAAGGCGCCGACGCCGCCAAGTGCGGATCGTTGGCGAGCAGAGGCTTGCCGGACGCGGTGCGCTTGCCGCTGACAACCCAGTTGTTGCTCGCGGCCAGACCTTCAGCGTAGAGGCCAACTCTCTCCAGCGCTTGAGTTGCGACTTCTTGATCCTTCGCCAGCGCTGCGATCAAGTCAGGTGAAGCGGAACCAGAACCTTGAGTCCGATTGCCCGCTGACGCATTACTCTTCCTGGTGTCTTTGCCTACGACCAGAACATCGAGCGGCGAAAACTCCGGCAATAGAGCGGCACGCTTCTCAGCCGGCAAACCCGCGAGCGCCGCGCGCATGATGTCGAGTCGCCAGGTTGTCGAAAGCGCCTCAGCAAACAACTTCGCGACCAGCAAAGAATCCGCGGGGTTCCACGGCCGCGGCTTGTATTGCAAAATCTGGAACTCCGGCGGAAGAGATTTGGCGTCCAGCGCGCCGATGTATGCGTTGACCCCTCGGGCATAGGCGTCGAGTAACGCGCGCGTCTGCGTCGAGGCCTGCGCGAGTTCGAAGTCCACTTCCTGCGCGAAGCCAAGCGTGCGATGTTGCTTATCCTGATCGAGCGCGGCCGCTCCCAAAATTTCCGCCAACTCTCCGCGCGCCGTCCGCCGCATCAGATCCATCTGCCAGAGCCGATCGCTCGCCATGACGTAGCCCTGCGCGAAATAAAGGTCTTCATCGTTCGCAGCTTCGACGTACGGAATGCCGCGTTCATCGCGTCGGACGGTCACGCGGTCGTGCAGACCAGCCACGTGCAAGGTCTTTGACTCAGATGCTTTTGTTTCCTGTGCATGATTGGTATTGCCGGCCAGCGCGCAAAGAAAGAGAGCCAGCATAGCTACACTTGTCAGTCGTCGCTTCATCAGGTAACCCTCGTCTAAGAGTTTTATTGGCAGGGCAAAATAGTAGCACAGCTGAGAGTTGACGCTGACATCGTGATTGACCAGGACGTGCCGATGCCATTAGAATCCCGAACGTGACTTCAATCCTGAAGATAGCTCTTCGAGTCAGCGCTCCAGCCATCCTGCTGATAATTGCGATGCTTCCGGCGCGCGCGCAGCAGCGTCCGCTAATCACTGAAGACGTCGACATCATTCCGCCCGGCTCGGTGCGCGTCTCGGCGGGAGTTGATTTTGTCCAGAAGGCGCGGTTTCCGGTTTCGGGATTGACCGGCGATCTGACGCGCGCGGGTGTGATCGGCATCAGTATTGGTCTCGCGCCTAACGTCGAAGTCCAGATTGAAGGCGTGGCGCAAAACGTTTTGAGTATCAACACTCGCGGCGCGAGCGCGATTCCGTTGAATCTCGCCGCCAATGCGAACTCAGCGAACGACGTTGGCGACTTCACGCTCTGGACCAAGATCAAGCTGCGCAACGAAACGCCGCATTTGCCTTCGATCGGATTTCGTTTCGGCGTGCAGTTGCCTAACTCGAACCAGGCGCGCGGAATTGGTTTGAATCAAACGAACGCCTACGGCCAGGTGCTGTTCGGCAAAAAGTTCGGCCAGGACGCACGCGTCAATACCTTTGGCAATCTGGGAATTGGAATCCTTACGGCGCCGACGGCCCTCTTTACGCAGAACGACGTTTTGACCTACGGCTTCGCCGGAATCGTGCGGCTCAACAAACAATTCAGCCTCGCCGGAGAAGTGAACGGACGCACGAACACGCGACCGGGTCTCGGGCCTTTGGGAACTGAGTCGCAAGGCGAAGCGCGAGTCGGTATGCAAGTTCGCGCGTCGGGATTGCGTTTCGATTTCGCGGGCATCAAAGGATTGACCAGCTTCAGCCCGCACTCAGGAATCACCGTAGGAGTCACGTACGACTCTCCGTCCATCTTCAAGCCAGCCAAATAGCAGAGTGACCAGTGACAAGTAAAGAGTGACAAGCTAGAATTCCTTTCCGCGCATTCTTGTCACTTATAACTCGTCACATGAATCATGTTTGATTGGTTACATGTAATCACTCACCGGTTGGGCTATTTCATCGTACACGCGCCGATTTATGTGGCCGGGCCGGCGATGATTCTGATTGGCGCGCTCGACTCGTCGCTGCTGTCTCTGCCGGAAGTGAACGATTATCTGGTCGTGGCGCGCTGCTACACGCATCCGCGGGCAGCGTTCTTTTTTCCGCTCTTCGCCGCCATTGGATCGGTGCTTGGCTGCCTCCTGCTTTACACGATTCTGCGGCGCGGTGGACAGGCGGTTCTGCACCGGCGCTTTCGTCTCGAGCATGTCCAACGAGTCGAGCGAGCGTACGCGCGCTTTGGGATTTTGGCGCTGGCGGTGCCGGCATTATTGCCGCCGCCGATGCCGTTCAAGATTTTTGTGGCCACCGCCGGCGCTTTACAGTTTCCGCGTCGCCGCTTTCTGTTGACCATTCTCGTGGCGCGTTCGCTGCGCTATTACACGGAAGGCACGCTGGCAGTTTTTTATGGCGAGAGGGTCGCGCGCTTCCTGAAAGACAACGGCATAATCATCATTAGCGTTGTTACCGGCATTTGTTTGATCGCTCTCGCTGTCTATCTTCTGTCGGGCCAGGGCAGAGCGGCGGTAAAGCGAGGTAAGGAGACTCGGTAAGGAACCACATTTGAAATCACTCATTCATAAGATTGCCGGCGGGCTCGCAACATTCTCTCATTATCTGGTTTCATTCGGACCATTTGGGCTGCTGGCGATCGCGTTTCTCGATTCAGTGCTGGTGCCGATGCCCGGCGGCGTCGATGCAGTATTGCTGGTGCTGTCGGCTTCGCGGCCATCGTGGATGCTCATCTACGTCGCGGCAGCCACAATCGGATCGACCGCCGGCTGCGTCGGTCTCTATCGCATGTCGCAACGCGCTGGGAAGCGAGCGCTGGCACGCTTTTCAGAGTCGAAGCAAAAACGCGTCAAGGATTTGATCGATCGATATGACGTGCTTTCCGTGCTGGTAGCCTCGCTTCTACCGCCGCCTTTTCCCTTTAAGCTGTTCGTAGTTTCCGCCGGCGTGTTTCGGCTGAACCTGCTGCGCTTCACGATTGCGATTGCGGCGGGCCGCACATTTCGCTATTTGCTCCTGGGTTATCTTGCAGCGCATTACGGCGAACACGCGAAGGAATTGCTGGTGCGATATTATCCGGCCATCGGCATCGGGCTCGCGGTGCTGGTGATTCTGGCGTTTGTGGGGAAGCGTCTGTTGCGATCTACGGTTGAGGTCGAGCCGGTTTCAGATGTCGAGGGCTAGCTGTAGATCGAGTTGAGAGCGACGAGGTTTGTCGTTAGCTCGAAACATGCGCGCTTCTGCCAGCGTGCGCGCGCCGCCTGCTTCAAGTTGATCCAGCAAGAGCAGCAGAATGCGCGCGGTTGTCAGTGCGTCGCCGGCGGCCCGATGGCGTTCCGGATTCTCAATTCCAAAGTGATCGGCGAGCGCATCAAGGTTGTGACCTTCCGGATTCGAGATGAGGCGACGGGCGAGATTAACCGTGCAAAGCTCGTGGTTGCGCATGCGGCAGCCGGGAAAGACGCGCGCGATTTCTCGGTTCAGCAGCGGCAGATCGAAATTTGAATTGTGAGCTACCAGCACCGCATCGCCGGCAAAATCCAGCCATGGATTGACGACCTCGCCAAACTTTGGGGCCGCCGCGAGCATTTCATCAGAGATTCCTGTCATCGTGGCGATGAATCGAGGCAGGCGCGCTTCTGGATTGATCAGCGTCTGAAAGTCGTCGATGATCTGGCCGCCGCGAACACGATAGGCGCCGAGTTCAATGACTTGCGCCGGTTGCGTTCTCGCCACGATCGCTTCGACATCGAGCACGACGAAATCGATTTCATTCAGCGGGCGAAGTTCCGTGTCGTCGTCGACGATTGCCAGGTGCGCTGCCTCAATTCTGAAACGCGGATCGTTTTGAATCAGATCGGTGACCAGCAGCGCCGACAGCTCTTCGCCGGCATGCGAAAGGCGGAAAACCACATCGGCGATTTCGCTGAAAGTTGCGCGTCCGCCGTTTGCGCTCAAGAGATCGAACGTTTCCTGAACCAGCGCGGAGTCAGAAATGAGATTGCGCGGAACTACCATCGAAGTGCATTGTAATCGCTGAGCGGACGTTTGGAAACGGCAAGTTTCGCCAACGGGGTTTCGGAGTACCGCGTTCAGTCGGGATTCTGTTTCTGAGAAAGAGCCCAACTAAAGTTGGTACTCTAAACACCGCTGCAATGTGAGAGATGAAAGCTGAAGAAGTAATCGACAGATTCAAGAGCGCCGGCGCGCTGCTTGAAGGCCACTTCATTTTATCCAGCGGCCTTCACAGCCCGGTCTATTTGCAATGCGCGATCGCGCTGCAATCGACGGCCGTGGCCGAGGAGTTTGGCGCCGCGATCGCTGAACAATTTCGTAGCCAGAAAATCGAAACCGTCGCGTCGCCGGCAATCGGCGGCATTGTGATTGGCTACGAGGTGGCGCGGCAACTCGGTGTGCGGTTTATCTGGACTGAACGCGAGCAAGGCCGAATGACTTTGCGACGAGGCTTCAGTGTAAGCAAAGGTGAACGCGTGCTGGTCGTCGAAGACGTGATCACCACTGGTGGCTCGACGCGCGAAACGATCGAAGCATTGGCCGAGGCCGGGGCGGAGGTAGTAGCAGCCGCGTCGATCATAGATCGCTCCGGCGGCATAGCTGAGGTGGGCGTGCCTCGCTTTTCGCTGGCTACGCTGGAGGTCCTTGTTGTCGATCCTTCAGTTTGCGATGCATGCAAACGCGGCGAATCTGCGATCAAACCAGGGAGCCGAAAACAAGTGGGCAGTGGGCAGTGAGCGGTGGGCAGTCAAAGCCAGGCTGCTTATCAGAGTCCAAAGCACGACTGCTCACTGCCAACAGCCCACTGCTCACTTTCTTATGAACTTTCGCCTGCTCCTCCAATACGACGGCACAGACTTTCACGGCTGGCAGACGCAAAGTGAGTTGCGCACCGTGCAGGGCGAACTGACGCGGGTGCTTTCCTTGCTGGATGATCGGGAAGTCGTCGTTTCCGGATCAGGCCGCACCGATGCCGGCGTGCACGCCGAAGGACAAGTGGCCAGCGTTCAGCTTCAACGCGAGATTGCTCCGCAAAGACTTCGCGCCGCGATCAATGGCAATCTGCCGAGCGACGTCCGCGTCCTGTTTGCCGACGTTGCGCCAGACGATTTTCATGCCCGCTATTCCGCGCGCAGCAAGACCTACGTCTATCGCGTCGTTCACGGTCACGTGATGTCGCCTTTCTGGTCGCGATACGCGCTTCAGGAAGCGCGCTCGCTTGACCTCGAGCGTATGCGCTCGTGCTCTTCATTGTTTCTGGGCGAGCACGATTGGACGGCATTCTCTGCGGCGCAGTCGGATGCCGGGTCGCGCGTGCGCACGATCGCGTCGCTCGAGATCGAAGGCGGCTGGGACGCGCGTGGGCGTTGTCATCTGATCCAGATAGCAGTAACGGCCGACGGTTTCTTGCGCTACATGGTTCGTTCGATTGCCGGAACCTTGCTCGCAGTCGGACGCGGTGAAATCAACGAAGTGACGGTTGCCCGCGCAATCCGCGAAGGCGGACGCGAGTTGGTTGGCCCAACCGCTCCGGCCCAGGGTCTGACGCTCAAGAACGTGAAGTATGATTGACAGTGTATGCGGTAGCAGCAAGAATAAAAGGGCTAGTAAACCAAGGTCTTAACCGAAAAACAGAGTGCTCGCTGATTTCGCTGAAGTAGTTAACCAAGGCACGCGCGACGATCTCTTGCTGTCATCGATTGACTGGGATCGTCTGCCGCGGCATGTGGCGATCATCATGGACGGCAACGGCCGCTGGGCGGCGCAGCGCGGACAGCCGCGCATCGCCGGTCACCGCGCGGGAGTCGAGGCGGTGCGGGCCGCGGTCGATACGGGCGCGCGGCTACGCCTGGGCGCGCTGACGCTGTACGCTTTTTCTACTGAGAACTGGAAACGTCCGCGTTATGAAATCGATGCGTTGATGCGCATGCTCAGAAAGTATCTGCGGATCGAACTTGATGAGATCGACCGCCAAAACATTCGCTTCCAAACCATCGGCCGGACAGCGGAGTTGCCTCCGAGCGTCCGCACTGACATTGCCAACGCCACTGAGCGCACCGCGAAGAATACGGGAATGACTTTGAGCATCGCGCTTAATTATGGCGGCCGCGCAGAGATCGTAGATGCCTGCCGCGCGGCGATGCAGCAACTGATGTTGGAAGGAAAGTCGCCGGACGATTTGACTGAGGACGAAATTGCTCGCGGGCTTTACACGCATGGTCTGCCGGAGCTTGATTTGCTGGTGCGCACCAGCGGCGAGCTGCGCATCTCAAATTTTCTTTTGTGGCAAAGCGCCTACGCCGAGATTCACGTGACCGAAACGCTTTGGCCCGATTTCCGC
>DASZZL010000093.1:0-12025 GCA_035545035.1 Pyrinomonadaceae bacterium | reverse complement strand
GGTATCCCAAATTTACAATCGTCAACGAGATCTACTTGCCCTTGATCCGCGCCGAGCTTGAGATACAGCGCGGCAACCGCACCCAGGCCATCCAGATGCTGCAAGCCGTCAGCCGCTATGAAAGCGTGAGCTTCTACTACCAAAACTATCTGCGTGGCCAAGCCTACCTGGGCGAAGGGAAGGGCGCGGAGGCGGCCAGCGAGTTTCAAAAGATCCTGGATCACCGGGGCTGGTCGCCCCTCTCGCCGCTCTATCCGCTCGCGCATCTCGGCCTGGCCCGCGCGGCGGTCTTGCAAGGCGACACGGCGAAGGCGCGCAAGGAGTATCAGGATTTCCTCGCGCTGTGGAAAGGTGCGGATGCGGATCTGCCGATTCTAATTGAAGCGAAGAAAGAGTACGAGAAGCTGAAATGAGTTTGGAGTGCGGTGACTTGTCACCGCTTTGGTATCGCCTTCCGGAACCATCCACGTTGGATCGAGACCGGCAGGTTTCTGAAAAACGCGAGATCGACCACAGCGGCACAGAGAAACACAGAGGTTGCACAGAGGAATTGTTAACCCAACTCGCACCCATGAGTTTTTCAGCAGCCCGCCGGGGATGAAGCAGTAATGGTGGGACAGACTTCAGTCTGTGATTTCCGGTGCACGAGACCACAGACCGAAAGTCTGTGCCACTCGTCATCGGGTTCTTTTGTTTCGTGCTCCTACGGAGCAACACCCTGGCGTCTTGATATAGCAACTTGTCAGCGCGACCGGATCAATGAAGACGCTCGATCTAGCAATCATCCTTGGTAATGACCAAGGCTGGTTGTTCGAGAGATGAAGCTGCATCTGCGCTACAGAAATCGCACGGTGTGATTGCGGAGGCGATAAAGTTACTACGTTAGTCGGTTAGTCCTTCTTATTCAGCATGGGATTCTCAGCGATCGATTACGCGGTTCTGCTGCTCTATCTCGCCGGCATCACGATCTTCGGCGTGATGTTTCGCAAGTCGCAACGAACCGTCAAAGACTATTTCCTCGGCGACAAAAACACGTCCTGGGTTGTGATCAGTCTCTCGATCGTCGCGACCGAAACCAGCACCTTGACGCTGATTGGCGTGCCGGCGCTGGCTTATGCTAACTACGCAAGGCCCGAGCAGGGCGGCAACTTTACTTACCTGCAAGTCGTCCTCGGTTACATCGTCGCGCGTATCATCATTAGTCTGCTCTTCATTCCCGCGTACTTTCGCGGCAACCTGCTCACCGCATACGAACTACTCAAGAATCGCTTCGGCGTTAAGACCAAGAACTTCGCGGCGTCGCTTTTTTTGGTGATGCGCGCTCTGGCCGAGGGTGTGCGCGTGTTTGCGGCGTCGCTGGTGTTGAGCGCGGTGCTGAGCGCAAGCCTGCCGGGCCTGCCTTACTTGTGGCTGTGGTCGATCATCATCGTGGGAGTGCTCACGCTTATCTACACATTCGAAGGCGGCATCGCGGCAGTCATCTGGACAGATTTGATCCAGTTGGTGATTTACATCGGTGGATCGCTGCTGGCGGCTTACGAACTTCTGCATCTCGTTCCGGGTGGCTGGAGCACCATCGCAGCCCAGGCTGCAGCCGCGAACAAGTTTCAACTCGTCTCGTTCAAATTCGATTTCAGCGTGCCGTTTACGTTCTGGGCAGGACTGCTGGGCGGAACATTTCTCACGATGGCTTCGCACGGAACTGATCAACTGCTGGTGCAGCGCCTGCTGACGTGTCGCAACCAGCGAGACAGCCAGAAAGCGATCATCCTGAGCGGATTTGTAGTCTTGTTTCAGTTCACGTTGTTTCTGACAATAGGCGTGATGCTGTTCGCCTACTACAAGAGTTATCCGTTGACGACCAAGCTAGCGAGCAACGACGAGATTTTCCCGACGTTCATCGTACAACGCTTACCACACGGAGTTTCCGGTTTAGTGATCGCGGCGATTTTCGCGGCGGCGATGTCAAATCTGAGCGGCTCGCTCAATTCTCTTTCATCGAGCACGGTCCTGGATTTCTACAAGCCTCTAATGAAACCGCAGGCCACCGACGGAGAATTATTGAAGCTGTCGCGCTGGCTCACCGCCGCGTGGGGAATCGTTTTGATTGGGATCGCGATGTTGGCGAGCAGTTGGGGATCGGTGTTCACTACCGGGCTGACGATCGCGTCGCTGGTTTACGGCCCCATGCTGGGCGCGTTCCTGCTCGGCGTGCTGACAAAGCGGGCGAACCAGACGGGCGTAATGGTTGGGATGGCGGTGACGTTGGTAGTTATGATCTTCATAGAGTTCAATGGCGTAGGCTTGCAATGGGCATCAGCGAAGCTGCAACTCCAACCGGGCGCCTGGATGGGTTGGCTGGCCGCGCACACCAACATCGCGTGGACGTGGTATGTCTTAATCGGCACAATCATTTGTTGCTCGATCGGCTACGTTACTAGTCTGCTGACGAAGACGAAGCAGACAGATTTTGTTACGGCAGAAAGTTGATCCTGTGATTAGACGCGAACCCAGACTTCACGTTCGACGAGTTGTTCGCATCACGACACTCTTGGTGGCGATGACGTTCTTGCTCGGCCCAGCGGGCATTGTCCGCATGGCAGCGCCCGCATCAGCGAACGCCGCGCGTGGCTATGAATCCGTTAAGCCGTATTCGCGAAAACCATCGAAGGAAGCGCTGAAGTGGGCCGACAAAGAACTCAAGCGCATGTCGCTGGACGAAAAGATTGGCCAACTGATTTCAGTTGGAATCAATGCCACGTTCCTGAATCAGGACAGCGAAGCATTCAAGGCTTTGCGGCATCAAGTTGTAGACAATCACGCGGGCGGCATCATTCTCTTCCGCGGGCCCGTGTACGAATCGGTCGTGATAGTTAATCGGATGCAGACGCTGGCAAAGTATCCGTTGCTGATCTCCGCTGACCTCGAAGCCGGATCGGGAATGCGTTTCGACGACACGGTGAACTTTCCCTGGAACATGGCGATTGCTGCCACGGGCAATCCCGACTTTGCGCGGCGCGCCGGCGAGTTGACTGCCCGCGAAGCGCGCGCGCTCGGAGTCCAGCAGATTTATGCGCCGGTGGCCGACGTGAATAACAACGCAGCCAATCCGGTCATCAACGTGCGTTCGTACGGCGAAGATCCGGCGGACGTAGCGAGGTTTGTGGCGGCGTTTGTCGAGGGCGCGCAGCGCGCGGGCGTGATCGCGACCGCCAAACATTTTCCCGGCCACGGCGACACGGCCACCGATTCTCACCGTGGCCTGCCGGAGATTGGTGTAACGCGCGAGCGTCTGAATTCGGTCGAACTGGTTCCCTTCCGCGCGGCGGTGAACGCCGGCGTGGGCGCCGTAATGGACGGCCACATCGGCTTGCCTTTGATCGATCCGACAGCGATCACGCCGCTGCCGCGCGACGTCAAGCTCAAGCCGATCGAGACAGAAGACGGCGGCGAAATCGTCGTCGAGAAAGGAACGATGCCGACGACTCTGTCGCCGGTGATGAACGGAATTCTTCGTCACGACCTGAATTTCGACGGATTGATCGTCACGGACGCGATGAGCATGAGCGGCTTAACGCTTTACTTCACGCAGGAAGAAGCTTCGGTGCGCGCGATCGCGGCGGGCGCCGATTTGCTGCTGAAACCCGCCGATCCCGATGCGGCCCTGCGCGGAGTGCGCGACGCGGTGAAGAGCGGAAGGTTAACCGAAAAACGTATCGAAGAATCCGCGCGCAAAGTGTTGGCCGCGAAATACGATCTTGGCCTCGTGCAACAACGCATTACGCCGCTGGACGAAATCGATCGCGTGGTGGCGGGCAGAAAAGCCGTGGAACTAGCCGATGAAATCGCTGAGCACGCCATCACCTTGGTACGCAACGACGCGAAGCTTCTGCCGGTGAACCTGCCGCCCAACGCGCGCGTTCTCAACCTCGCGATCACGAACGGAGATGATCGGTCATTCATCACGCAGCCGTTTGTCGGGGCGATGGCGCGTGCTGGTCGTAGGATGGACACGATCGTGCTCGACGATCGCTCGTCCGAGGCGGAAGTTAACAAGGCGCTCGAACTGGCCGACCATACGGACCTGGTAATCGCATCGATGTATGGTCGCGTACGTACCGGACAAGCGCGCAGCGTAGCTTTGCCTGAACCTGGCGCGAAGGCTTTGGAAAAACTGATTAAGCGCAAATCACCGGTGATTGGAATTAGCTTTGGCAACCCGTATTTGTTGGGAAGTTTTCCAAAGCTGCAAACTTACGTCGTTGCGTATGGCGACATGACGAGTTTGCAGGAAGCCACGGCGCACGCGTTGCTGGGCCAGATCGATGTCACCGGTCGCTTGCCGATTTCGCTGCCGGGTCTGTATCCTCGCGGCACGGGAATCCAGTTGAAAGCCCGCCACTAAATATAAATGGCCGCCAAGAATGCCAGGCTCATCATCGCACTCGCTCTTCTGCTAGCGAGTCCGATCGCTGCCCAACTTCCAAACGCTTCTCCCGCCGCCGTCGGCATTTCCGCCGAACGTCTGGCCCGGATGGACGGCGTCATTCAACAATCAATCGAAAAGCATGAACTGCCTGGCGCGGTAGTGCTCGTCGCGCGTCATGGCCGCATGGTTTGGCGCAAGGCTTACGGCGCGCGCGCGGTCGAGCGGCAGCGCGAAGCCATGACCGCCAACACGATCTTTGACCTTGCCAGTCTGACGAAGATCGTAGCCACCGCCACCAGCATAATGATTCTGGTTGAGCGCGGCGAATTGCGCCTCGGCGATCCGGTCGTAGAATACATTCCGGAGATGAAAGGCGGCGGCCGCGACGCGATCACGATTGAGCAATTGCTGACGCATACCGCCGGTTTTGCTCCCGACTTTGATCTCAGAGAACGCTGGAATGGATACGACGAAGCTATGAAGCGGCTCTATCGCGAGCCGCTGCGCAGTCCGCCCGGAGCGCACTTTGTTTACAGCGATATCAACTACATCGCGCTCGGTGAAGTCGTACATCGAGTTGGCGGAATAACGCTCGACGAATTCGCCCGCAGAAATATTTTCGCGCCGCTGGGCATGCGCGACACGGGCTTTCGTCCCGAGGCAAGACTAAGAGCACGGATCGCGCCAACAGAAAAGCGCCGCGGCCAGATGGACTATCTGGGCGATACGGGAGCGAATGCCGGGTCGGAAGGTGAACAATGGCTGCGCGGTGAGGTGCACGATCCCACTTCGTTTCGCATGGGTGGGGTCGCCGGCCATGCAGGTTTGTTTTCAACTGCTGATGACCTGGCGATCTTTTGTCAGATGATCTTGAACGGTGGCGCCCACAAACGTGCGCGCATTCTCAGTCCGCTGAGCGTGGCGACGATGACTCGACCGCATGCGGTCAGCGAGGACGGGGCGGCGCGCGGTCTTGGTTGGGACATCACGACGAAATTTCCTCCGAACAAAGGCGATCTTTTCCCCTTTGGTTCGTTCGGCCATACAGGATTTACAGGCACCTCGATCTGGATCGACCCGGCCAGCGACTCGTTCGTGATTTTTCTCAGCAATTGCGTGCACCCCGATGGCAAGGGCGACGTGGGACCGCTGCGCGGACGAGTGGCGTCGATCGTGGCCGGTTCGATTATGGAAACGACCGTGGCGAAGGCTCGGGAGGAATCTGCCGGGGCCGCCGCTGAATTGCTCGCCGGCATCGCGCGCTTGAACTCAAACAGCGCGCGCGCAGCTAGCGACTTGAACCCCGTGGCCGACGCGCAAGTGTTAACGGGCATCGATGTGCTGGAGCGTGATGGCTTCAAGCAACTCGCCGGCCTGCGGCTCGGTTTGGTGACCAACCAGACCGGACGCGATCGCGGCGGCCGCCAAACGATCGACGTTTTGAGCAAAGCACCGAACGTCAAGCTCGTCGCGCTCTTTTCGCCAGAGCACGGAATTCGCGGCGTAGCGGACGAAAGAGTTTCAGACACGAAAGACGAGCAGACCGGCTTGCCGATCTACTCGCTGTACGGCGAATCGCGTCGACCGAAGCCTGAACAGTTGAAGGACCTCGACGCGCTGGTTTACGACATTCAGGACGTAGGCGCGCGCTTCTACACTTTTATCACTACGCTGGGATACGTGATGGAAGAAGCCGAGAAGGCGAAGCTGCCGGTCTTTGTTCTCGATCGACCGAACCCAATTAACGGCGTCGATGTTGATGGGCCGCTCGCCGATGCAGACAAACTTTCATTCACGGCTTATCACACCATTCCCGTGCGTCACGGGTTGACGGTTGGTGAGCTGGCGCGACTCTACAACGACGAGCGCAAGATCGGCTGCGACCTGCGCGTCATCAAGATGGAGAACTGGCGGCGCGCGATGTGGTTTGATTCAACTGGTCTGACGTGGGTAAATCCTTCGCCGAACATGCGCAGCCTGACCGAAGCCGCGCTTTATCCCGGCATTGGCTTGCTGGAAGCTACCAACATTTCCGTGGGCCGCGGCACCGACACGCCTTTTGAAGTGATCGGAGCGCCGTGGCTCGATGGCCAGAAGCTCGCAAGCTATCTGAACACGCGAAAGATCGCCGGCGTCCGTTTCGTGCCAATTCGTTTCACGCCAAAGTCATCAGTCTTCAAGAATGAAGACTGTGGCGGCGTCAATATCGTGATTGCGGAGCGCGCGAAGTTTCAGTCGGTTGCGACCGGAGTCGAAATCGCCGTGGCTCTGCATCAATTGTTTCCCGCCGATTGGAAGATTGACGGCTATTTGCATTTGCTGGTCAGCAGCGACGCGTTGGAACGATTGAAGCGTGGCGATTCGCCGGAAGAGATCGCCCGGTCGTGGGCCATTTCCCTGGAGAATTTCCGCCGCGCCCGGGCGCGTGTACTACTCTACGAGTGAGGACTGCGCAGACTACTCTCCCGGTCTCTCATTAGCGCAAACGATTCTGACCCGCCGCATTTTCTCCCTCAGATGACCGGGTAAGTTGTGGACGAGAATTTGTAGTCTCTTGATTCCCGTTTGGAGTATATTAGCCGGGCACGGTTGATAGCGCGACCTGTTCGGAGGATGGCTATGGACTCCAGAGATAAGGTTCGATTCGCGACAAAATGCATCTGCGTGCCTTTTCTTTTTCTCCTCGCAGCCGGCGCTTCCTTAGGACAAGAAAGCTCCGGCGCCGCCGCGCCAAATATTGAGATCGTTAAGCTCAAGTGGGAAAGACAGGTCAGATTGCCGCGCAACTTCGACCCTTCGGTCATTCCAACGAACGGTAGTTTTGTTGATCCAGCATTAAGAACTTCTGCTGCGGCGCCGACCAGTGCGCTCGACGCAACGCGTGCGGCGACCAGCGCAAGGAGCGCGGCTGCCGGTGCCAGTGCCGAGTTCCCTTCGACCCCGAGCCGATTGCCCGTCTTTTATGTCTACTCGATGAAGATCCGAAATGTGGGCGGTAAGCAGATTGAAGGAATTGCGTGGGATTATGTTTTCATCGATCCGAACGGTGGCGCAGAGCTGGGCCGTCATCAGTTTCTGAGCTACGTCAAAGCGCAGCCGAACAAGGACGTGACCCTGAAAGGACAAATGCGCACACCGCCGTTGAGAATCGTGCTGGCCTCATCGACCGAAAAACACCCTAAGCCTATCGAGCGTGCTGCAATTCAATGTGTGCTGTTCGAGGACGAGACGGTTTGGAGGAATCCCGCTGGCAGAAAAGACGTGTGCGAGTTTCTTAAGAGCAGCGGAACTCTCATGAAGCAAAAGCGGAGCGCTACCCAACATTAGGAGTCGCCAACAACTTCACACCATGATTGACTTGCGGTCGTGAGATGGTTTACAAGTGGCACTCTGCAGCCTTAGGTTTTCCAGTGCCGTCCAAACAGAGGAGGTGCCCGACCATGAAAGCAACTCGAAAGTTTTCCTTGTTTCTGCTCCTTGCTTCCTTTTGTTGGCTTGCGCCTTTGCAGCGTCTCAACGCGCGAACGCCTACGAGTTTGCCTCCCGAAAGGCGAAGCTCCGCTGATTCATCGGCCGCAAATTCGAAACGCGCCTTTGCACGAACGGCTTCTCCCGGCCTTGCTGCGCCCGAGAGCGGCGGTCTTCGGGAAGTAATCGAAGATCGATATAAGCGCCGCTATCAGGAGTGGAAGAGGGAGTTTCTCTCGACCGATATTGGCCGCGCGCAGTGGGAAATGTACGTGCACCATCCGCGTCTCGTTCTCACCATCACAATCGCCGGGAACAACCCGAACGGGGCTGCCACGGGGAAATACAAATGGAATGACGCCGGCGAACTTATCGCGGCAACTATCGTTTTGGGGAGCCAGGCTGACCAGGGCTATCCCAGCTCAGTTTATTATCCGGTAATGAATGCGCTCGAGCCGTTTGAATCCAGGCAACTGATCGGCGGAAGCGTACTGGCAGCAACAAAGATCGCTCACGAGTTCGGCCACGTCATAAAGATCGCCGGCACTCCGGAAGCGCTTTATCATCTTCAGGCCCAACTAGTGCCCGTCTACAACAAAATATTTCTCAGCAACGGCTACAATGTTAACGATCCTCGGCTGGTCGAATTGGCGCAAAAAATGGGTGGCAATCCGGTCGAGCTTTGGGAGGATCGTGAATACTGGGGAGAAGCAAACGCAATGCTCTTCCTCCGCGACAGAGTAGCCAGGGAACGGTTTCATTGTCGACTTTTCGGCAAGATCAAGCAGGCGGTAGAGGAATACGCCAAGAACTATGAAGAGCGGTTTGCCGAAATCGCAAAGTCGCAGGGCGCTACCTACGCTTGCAGCTGGCGATAGCTGAGTCACGGCGTCAAGGTAGACGCTAGCCGACTCTCAGGGCGTCGATCGCCCGTCACCCAGCCTCAATCATTTCTATCGCAATAACGAAAAAGGGGGCCGAATTGCTCGGCCCCCTGAGTTGTTACTGATGAAGTTCAACTCGCGGCGAGATTCAACTCCCGCGAGTCACTTGTCTTAGAAGTGAATCCTCAGACCAACTTCCATCTGCCTCGCGGCATACACCGCGCCGGTGATCCTGCCAAAGTTCTGCGGCGTCGTAAGCAAGAGACTGCTCGGATCCGATGGCTGGTAGTGGTTAAGGACGTTGGTGAATTGCAAGGTGAAGGTGGCGCCAACGCGTTCCGTGAACTTGATGTCCTTGGCAACCGTCGCGTCCACATTCCACCGATTCAAGCCTCGCAGATTTCCAACCCCGCCACAGCTTGTGTCAATTCCCAGGACGCATCGGCGGAAGTTAGCTAAGACCGAAGCCGGGTCGGCAAAGATACTTACCTGGCTCGAGTTGTTTGTGCCCACGCTGACGTTGGTACCATTGATCGCAATAATGGAACCGGGAACGGCGGTATGAGCGGAATGGCCGCCGACAAACGGCCCAAGCGGAATTGCGCTCTCAAACGCGCTGCCGGAACTCGCAGTGTTTCCCATCTCACCAAAACCCTGACAGCCTGAACAGGCTGATTCGGAATAGCCGATTCCGATCGGGAAGCCGCTCTGAGCAGTCAGGAACGGCGAGATGGACCAGCCATCAAGCAGCTTGCCCTTCCAACCGTGCTCGCCCTTGAAGAACGTCGGCCTGTAACTCCATCCCGAAGTAAAGATGTACTTGATATCAAAAACCTGTGGCCCGTAGCTGGCTTTGGGATTCCAGATGTCAAGCCATTGATTCGAGCTGTTGTATTGACCAATCTGAGCAGTGCCCAACGCCTTCCCCCAGGTAAAGTTGGAGATTGACGTAAGGCCGTGCCAGTCGTTCATCTTCAACGTAAAGAACGCCGCGTTGTAGTTCGAGTAACCCAGGCTGGTGGTCGTATTAATTGCCGTCGCCTGAGAGCTGAGCATCGTACGGCCAAGAGCCCAGGAACCTAGAGTACCGTTCGAACGCGATGTGCCCGTCGCGTTCATGTACGCCCAGAAGTCAGAAACCCGGGTCGAGCCAATGAACGTACGTACGCCGGATTGGCTAATCAGTGCCTGGGTACAATTGGTGAAGCCTGTACAGTAAGTTGACGTAGGCCCACCCAACGCAGCCTCGAAGAACGGCTGAGCCGGAACTGACGCGATTAACGCCGCAAGGCCCGCACTGCCTGCTATATCGATCTGCGAGCAACGCCCACCCGCGCCTGGAGCGCAGAGTCCCTTCCAAACATTGGCAAATGCCGACGCGAAAGATTGGCCTCCAAGAGTCATCATGTAGGGAACAGCATCGAGGTTAATCTCTTCGAAGATGTTCTTACTTCTCTTGCTCATGAATCCAACTTCGAACGATATTTTTCGCGAGACTTGACGCTGGATAGTGAAATCGAAGGAGTCGACCTTCTCTGGCTTGTAGTCCGGATCCAGCACAGTCGAGTCTCCGGCTACCGCTTGCCCGCCCACACCCGGAAAGAACGGTTGCGGCAGAGTCGCGCTAGGAGCCAACAACGGCGCGACCAAACCATCCGGGCCAATGCGAAACGCGTTGGCCAGAGTGTTGCTCGTCCCACAGGTCCCATTACTAAGGGTGAAGCCGCAGGTAACTGGTTGCAGCAATCCCGGCCCGAGCAGTGGAACGAGAACCTGGTTTACACCGTTGATACGTCCGAAATTTCGGCCGTAGCCTCCACGCAGTACAGTTTTGCCCTCGCCAAAAATTTTGCCGAGCAAACCCGACTTGTAATTCGGATTCCAGGCGATGGCGAATCGGGGGCTTATGCCGCCATAGAACGGGTTGTACGGGTACTTAATCTTCAGGTTACCAGTAGTCTCAAACCCCAGGATTGGAGCATAGGCCTGGCCTGCCAGTGCTGCCGCTTTTCTCTGCGCCAGAAACGAGTCCGTATGTACTAGACTACCGTCCTGATATACGAGCTCAACCTGCGCGCCATTCTTCTCAACGGGCGGCGTCTCATACATGTAGCTTAAGCCGAGATTGACCGTCAGGCTGGGCTTCATGCGCCAGGTGTCGCTGAAGTAACCACTGTAGTATTTGATAGTGCTTGACTCCTCGGCCTGGGTGCCGATTGGCTGTATTGTGAGGTTCGAACCGGTACGCGTGTAAATTACCTGAGTCAGTCCGACTAACCCAAATACCGATGAAGCGAGGTTTCTGTACAAGCTGTCCTGGCTTGCTGCGGTTACTGCGGCCGGGAGAGTGCCAAAGTTGATATTCTGACTGGCAATCTGGTAGACGATCTGATTATTGATCGAGGCGCCATTGTCGGAGCGGTTATGGTAGTTGAAATTCTTCTGCATTTGTCCACCAAACTGGAACAGGTGGTTGCCCTTCACCCACGTCAGGTCATCGCGGAGCATCTTGTCCTGGCCGTCCCAGACGCGCTGGCGCGTACTTTGATTATTCACGTTGTACGGGATCAGCGCATTAAGGCTCTCCGCGCTTCCGGCTGTACCGGCGGGAGCGATCTCCAAGGCTCCGCCCAGTCCTGGCAATTGCGGAGGATCTTGTTGCGTGGACCACTGCCACCAGTTCCACAGATAGCTCAGACGCAAGTCATTAGTAAGCCGTGGACTCAGGGTGCTGGTAAGTCCCATCACCCAAAGTTCACCAAGCTGTGGCCGCGGAGCTTTGGGCGCATACTGTCCAAAGGTATCGCCGGTGAATGAGCCGCCAACATCCACCTGATTCGTGGTCACGTTGAGCAGCTTAAAAGCTCGGAACGAGCTAAAGAAGCGGTGCTTCGAGTTAAAGTCGTGATCGATGCGCCCAACGTAATTATTAGAAGTCAGCGGCGTGCGAATGGTCGAAAGGAATCCCTGTGTGTTGAATTGGTCGCCCGCAGCGGGACCGGGATCGTTCGGCAGGGGCAGGAACCTCGACCACAGCGTGCTTATGGTGGGACTCATACCGATGTTTCGCGGATCTAAGGCCGCGCCGGCGGCGCCTCCACACGTGCTGCCGTAGGCCGCTAAAACGCAAAGTCGCGTCGCAGAGTTAGGGACGTTAACAGCGCTATTCCCGACGACTACAGAAACTGGAAAAGGATTCAGATTGTAAGGTATGTAAGCTCCTGTGCTGTCTGGAACTTGAATC
>DASZZL010000092.1:0-3176 GCA_035545035.1 Pyrinomonadaceae bacterium | reverse complement strand
CTGGCTATTAGGCAGCGAGAGCCAATTCATTAGTATTGGCAATTGTGTTTCCCTGCGCTTTGTTAACGAGCTCCACAGAGATAGCCCGGCATGCATCGCGACGGACGTTACGGCTCCTGTCGAAGCCTGTCGCCCCCATTTGCGAGCGGGATGATTATAGGGGATGTAGCGCTAGCTGTCAGCTTGCGTGGCTGCCGTTTCATTTCGCAGCGAGTTTCACAAGTTTGAGCCAGTCGAACTATTCGTGAGTTAGTTGTTGGCTTCCTAAAAAGTGATACCTCGCTCACTTTATTGGCGGCCCCGGCGGCCGGCCATATTCTACGAACCGCATCCGGGCGGTGCAGCCAATGGTGGCACACGTGCCGCTAGCGACACCCGCTGGCAGCGGGTTCAGAATTACATCGTAGACCTCGGTTGCGAATAAGCCTCCAGCTATGGGCCGGTTAGGAACATAATCGCCGAAGCGAACAGTCTGGGTGGCGTTGCTGTTGGTTACTTGATAGACAACGAAGTCATCTTTGTAGCCAACCGCAAACTGTGGATAGCCTATGACGGTTCCGCCGCCTACCGCCAGCGTTATGCCAATCTCATTGCCATCCGTACCGAGACCTCCCATGGCATAAGCGTAGGCGCTATTCCAAACGTCATACTCGCTAGACGCATTGTAGTTGTTGCCGTTAGGTGTGAGTGTTTCCAGGCGCAAATAAGCTTGCGCTCGACCGCCTCCCGGATTTGTTCCGGCATCAAACGCGAATACGTACTCCTCACGCGATGGCGCTCCCAAGCCTACCGCCACGTTTCGGTAAACACCGCCGGTGATGTTGCCGGGAAAGGAAACAGCGAGCCAGTCACTAGTATCCGGAGCTATCGAGGTGTAGTTTGCTCCTTGCTGTATCTGACTGATCGCAACTGTACTGGCGCCACGGATGTTTCCTTCATTATCGGCCCAGGTGAACACGCGCAAGGTGCTGGAGTTGTCGAGCGAACCCACTACCATTCGTCCCGGCGCCCCTTGCACGAAGTGAGATTTGTTAAGCCCGTTGGAGCCGGTGAGCTCGCCAAAACCATAGTTCACCACGCTCGACGCAGGATTAACCATGTCGGCCAGGCTCAAGCGCGCCACGAGGCGCCGCCCCAGGTAGACCGATCCAACCCCGTTGGGCCAGCCACGATCTACGCCGACATAGAGGAAGGTGTTCGAAAAGGCCAGGTCTGGATAATCGAGCCATTCATTGCTAGCGATGCCCAGTCCACTAGACACCCCGGGCGTGTTGCTGGCGTTCAGATCTCCATAGGTCCAGGCATTCCAGAAGTCTGAAGTAATTGCCGCCGGCGTGGCCCACGCAATCCTGAGACGCGCCTGCGTGATTGTATTGGGAGGTGTAACGGCCGGCCAGTACTGCAACAGCCAGACGAAGATATTTTGATTCGGGATATAAATTACGACCTGATCACAGCACAGGCCGCCATCGCTTTGGGGGAAGAACGAGGTGCGCGCGGGATTCCCCGGCTGCGGACTGGACAGATTAACATCGGTGAAGTTCACGCCGCCGTTAGTGGAAACGCTGATTCCGGTGTTGTAAGTGGCTAATACTACGCCACCGGCAGTTGCGGCTGCGGCGTTCGGGTCGGGCGGAACACCGGCGCTCGTCATGGATGTGTTAACCGGAATTTGAACGTTTGCTGCACCTGCGCTCGTGCCCAGCGCGGTGCCGTTTGGAGTCGGCGGAAAGATTTGTCGCGATGGTCCAATAGGCACGAAAACTGGAGTCTCGGAGTTAGGATGGCCATGTGTAGACGGTGGCGCCGGCGGGTAGGTAGCCGTGTTGGGGTTCTGCTTCGTCGTCTGACCTGTCACGCCCGTCACTGGTCCAGGAGGAGTCGTATTAGGACTAATTGTACGCTCCGCGCGGAAACTCGGCCCCTCGTCTTCATCTTTCTCCGCGACGTAAGAGCCCTCCACCGCGAGAATGCGTGCGCTGCCGTCGGCCGGCACCTTAAGCAGTGCATCGAATTTAATATTGTCTGCGCCGGCGGCGAGATTGCCCAAAGATGCAGTGGGTAGTCCGGCCGGACCGGCATAGGTGCCACCCTGCACTTCGACTTTGGTCAGTCGCAACTTATAAGCGGGGCCGGGTCCGTCGTTCGCGAGCTGCACCTGGGCACCGACAGTGGCGTTGTCGTCCCAGGCAGAAACGGCCGCCTCCTTCAAAACGATATGCGGCTTGGCCCTCTTACAGCCTGTCGATATCAGCAGTGCGGCGAGAATAAGGACTAGCGATGTGAGCCTCATATGGTTGATCCATCCTATTCTATGTGAGCTAGTAACGAAATTTGCTAGCAATATGAACCCTGTGGTCCTCGCTGTCAACAGATGAAACGTCAATCGTCTTAAATTGAAACAACCGGGCCTAAGTTGAGAGAAGCTATGTCGCGACGACCTCCGCTGGCACTGAAGAACGATGGGCAGCTCGGCTCTTCTACCGAACTCTCCGAACGAGCCAACGATTTTGAGTGGACATCAATTCTGCCGTCGGCGCGCATCATATAGAGTCCGCGCAGCGCAGTCGTCCGCTTCACGGACTTTGTTCTGTGATTTGCAACTTGATCCCAGCGATAAATCGCTGGGCTATTGTCGATCGTCCGCTGCGCGGACTCATCGAGCGTAAATTCCGCCGACCCTATGCTTCTCTCTTCTCGCCCGTCGCTTCCTGCACGACAAAACGACCCGGCCTCGCATACTGATCCAGCCCGAATCCAAGAAAGATCGTCGCTACGATGAACGCTGACGAGAAGAAGTACGGCGCCGAGACTCCGATGTGATCAAATGCCCAGCCGAAGAAGAGCGGTGCGATGATGCGCGCGACGCCGCCATACGTCTGTTGCATTCCCATGTAGAGCCCGCGCTCTCTGGGACTGATCACCCGCGACAGCAGCGCCGTCACGCAAGGAAACGTAAAGGCCGTGCCCAGAGGGATCAACGCCACCGCGACTGCCAGCATCAACAGATTTCGCGACAACGGCATCCCGAGAACACCGCCGGCGAGGAGCACGAGACCCAGGCGCGAGAGATTCGCCTCGCCCAGCCAATCGACCATGCGTCCGAGCAGCAGCACGCGCGCGAAAACCGAGATGGCGCCGACGTACATGAAGAAATAGCCAATCGTCTGTTCGGT
>DASZZL010000091.1:0-44444 GCA_035545035.1 Pyrinomonadaceae bacterium | reverse complement strand
ACGTCCGAGACATGTATGTTGAATGTCAGGTCGAGTCTCTACAATGAGCCGGATGGCTCAGGAGGAAATCGACGATGACGATTCAGACACCGGTCTCAGTGCAAGCCAACAGTTTCAGACCCCGCGATTACGATGTTTTCGCCGGGCTCGATGTGGATCATCATAGCATCGCCGCGACTTTTACCGATCACGATAGATTGATGCAATCGCTGCGACTATCTTATAGTGCGCCGCAGTTGCTGAACTATGTGCGCAAGCACTTTCCGGGACAGCGACTGGCGTTTGTTTACGAAGCCGGGCCCACCGGATTTGGCCTCTACGATGAGCTGATGGCCGCAGGTCATCCTTGCTTAGTAGTGGCACCGCCGATGGTGCCGCGAGCGCCGGGAAACCGAGTGAAGACCAATCGACTCGACAGCCGGAAACTTTCGACTGCGCTGCGCGGCGGCGAACTGAGAAGCATCCATGTGCCGACGCCGAAGTATCGCGAGTTGCGTCATCTGGTGCAACTGCGCGACACGCACGTGCAGCAGTTGAAGGCGACCAAATGCCGGATCAAGGCGCTGCTGCTCTATGAAGGGATACCGTTTCCCTCAGACGCCGGCAAAGAGAAGCAGTGGTCGGCGCGGGTGCTCGATGAGTTGCTCGAGCTGCCCTGCTCGGAAGCGGTGCGCTTTAAGTTGGACCAACTGATCGGGACGCTGCATTTCAATTTTAATGCGGCCGCGGCGGCGCAAAAGCAGATTCGTCACTACTGTAAAAAGGATGCGGAACTGCAGCAGTCGATCGCCTGGCTCAAGAGTCTGCCCGGCATCGGGGAAATCATCGCCACCCATCTGGTGGCTCGGCTGGGAGATCCAGCTCTGATTACCAACGTGCGGCAGATTGCCGGGTTTCTCGGTCTGGTGTCGAGCGAGCATTCGACCGGCGACAAACAGAATCGTGGTGAGATTACCCGCGCGGGCGACAGCCGGCTGCGCAACAAATTGATTCAAAGCGCCTGGGTGACCATCAGAAAAGATCCGGAACTGCGCGAGTTCTATCAGCGCGTCTATCAACGTCATCCGCAGAAAGTCGCCGCGCGGAAAGCGATTGTGGCGGTGGCGCGCAAGTTGACGACGCGCATCTATGCCGTCTTGAAAGAACAACGGCCGTTTGTTTTACGAGAAGTTTCAGCAACTCCTTTGACCAAAGAGGAGACCGCTGGCCTCAGGGAACGCCTCGACGGTCAACAGAACGAACAGCCCCGATAGCTCGGGGCTGGAAGATTCGTGCTTGAGACAGAGGACCCGGGCCTTCGGGATCGCCCTCGAGAGGGCCGCATCCACGAGAGTGTGCCGACTATCAGTCGGGCCACGAATAGCAGTCAGTCTCTCTTGCTGGTTGAAGTTTGATCTGGACATTCACATAGCAGTTGACCGGGCGCGGCGATTTGCAACAAGCTGGTCCAACAAGCCGACCGAGCGTCCTTGCCACTATCGATTAAAGAAAACTGGCTGAGTCGGGTGGTTGTTCAGAGGACAACACGTGGGAATCAGCCTTTAGACTTTGATGCAAAAGATCTTGTAAGAACGGGGTAGGTATACGACGGTCGGCAGAAGAAGTCAATGGTTGTTGGGTGAAGGACCGAACCGGCGAACCCGATCAACGGACAATGCCTCCAGGATGTCCGCGCGCCGGCTCAAAAGAATGAGCCGCGGAGCAGGGAACTCCGCGGCTTCTGAATTGTCTCTTGTTGACCCGCTCGCTACCGCCAGCGGTTCTGTACTGGAGCCCTCCCTCACGGTCGGGCTACTGCACCGATGGCTTACGTGCCGGTTTCCCAGCTCGAAAGGTATTCGAGCTGCTCGGAGGTCAGCGTATCGATCGAGAGTCCCAGCGAACGCAGCTTAAGACTCGCGATTTCCTGATCGACTTCGGGCGGCAGTAAGTGAACGCCAGGATCGAGTTTGCCCTTGTTCTTTACCAGATACTCGACAGAGAGCGCCTGGTTCGCGAAGCTCATGTCCATAACGCTGGCCGGATGACCTTCGGCGGCCGCGAGATTAATCAGCCGGCCTTCGCCCAGAACGTATACGCGATGGTTATTGCTGAGTTTGTACTCCTGCACAAACGGGCGCACCTGGTCCGGCTCACCTGACAGCTCGCGCAGCGCGACCAGATTAAGCTCGAGGTCGAAGTGGCCGCTGTTGCAAACGATGGCTCCGTCCTTCATCGACGCAAAATGATCGCGGTCGATCACGTGGCGGTTTCCGGTCACGGTAACGAAGATGTCGCCGATGGATGCAGCAGAAGCAATCGGCATTACTCTAAACCCGTCCATCACGGCTTCGACAGCTTTGATGGGATCGATTTCCGTCACGATTACGTTGGCGCCCATGCCACGCGCGCGCAAGGCCACACCTTTGCCGCACCAACCGTAACCCACTACGACCAGGTTGCGGCCCGCCAACAAGATGTTAGTCGCGCGGATGATGCCGTCCAGGGTGGACTGACCGGTGCCATAGCGATTGTCAAAGAAATGCTTCGTCTGCGCATCGTTCACTGCGATGGACGGAAAGGTGAGTACGCCCGCAGCGTGCATCGCCCGCAATCGGACTATGCCGGTAGTTGTTTCTTCGGTACTGCCGACAATCTTCTTCGCCAGCTCCGGCTTTTCCTTAATTAATGTCGCTACGACGTCCGAGCCGTCATCAATGATGATGTCCGGCTCAAAAGCCAGTGCGGTCTGCACGTGGCGGCGAAAGGTGTCTGTGGTTTCGCCCTTCATGGCAAACACCGGAATCCCATAGTCGGCGACCAGCGACGCAGCGACGTCGTCCTGAGTGGAAAGGGGATTGGAAGCGATCAGCATAGAGTCAGCCCCACCGGCTTGCAGCGCGCGAGCCAGGTTGGCAGTTTCAGTTGTGATGTGCGCGCAGGCGACCAGCCGCACGCCTTTCAAAGGTTGTTCCGTTCTAAATCGCTCTCGGATCAAACGCAGGACCGGCATCTCGCGCTCGGACCAGTCGATGCGACGTTTTCCCTGGGGCGCCAGAGAGATGTCTTTTATGTCAGATTCAATAGCAGGCATTGCTGTACTCATTTTGTTCCTCTGTTTCTAACATTTGATATTAATGGGAAGGCGGTTGGTTCTCACACACCTGCCGCGGCGCGCAAGGCCTCCGCCTTGTCGGTCAACTCCCAGGTGAATCCATCTCCAGTGCGGCCGAAGTGACCGTAAGACGCCGTCGCTTTGTAAATCGGACGTCGCAAGTTGAGCTCATCGATGATTTCCCTGGGCGTCAACGGGAAGTGTTCGCGGACAAGTTTGGAAAGCTTTGCTTCACTGATTCGTCCGGTGCCTCGTGTGTCGACGCGGACCGACACCGGCTCAGCGACGCCAATCGCGTACGCTAGTTGCACTTCACATTGGTCGGCCAAGCCGCCGGCCACGATGTTCTTGGCGATGTATCGTGCCATGTACGCCGCGGATCGATCGACCTTGGTCGGATCCTTGCCAGAGAAAGCGCCGCCACCATGAGGTGCATATCCGCCATAGGTGTCGACGATGATCTTGCGGCCCGTCAGTCCGGAATCGCCCTGCGGTCCGCCGGTTACAAAACGGCCCGTGGGATTGATGTGGTACTTGGTTGAATCGTCGAGTAAATCGCCCGGCACAGTGTGTCTGATAACGTGTTCGCGAATTTCTGAGCGAAGCTGATCGTTGGTTACTTCCGGAGCGTGCTGCGAAGAGATGACTACTGCATCCACCCGGAACGGGCGCCCGTCACGATACTCAACCGTAACCTGGGACTTGCCGTCTGGCCTGAGATAGGGGAGCTGGCCTGACTTACGTACTTCAGAGAGCCTCAAAGCCAAACGATGGGCCAACTGAATTGGCAGCGGCATCAGCTCGGGCGTCTCGTTGCAGGCAAAGCCAAACATCAAACCTTGATCGCCGGCCCCGCCAGGGTCAACGCCCATGGCAATGTCCGGCGACTGTCGGTGTATCGCTGACAGCACACTGCAGGTGTCGCAATCAAATCCATACTTGGCGCGATCGTAACCAATCTCTCGAATCGTTTCTCGCGCAACTTCGGCATAGTCAACCAGCGCCTTCGTGGTAATCTCTCCGGCCACGATGACCATGCCGGTAGTTAGCAGTGTCTCGCACGCAACCCGCGAATTAGGGTCCTGCGTCAAAACGGCGTCCAGAATGGCGTCGGAAATCTGGTCGGCTATCTTGTCCGGGTGACCCTCCGTCACCGACTCAGACGTAAACAAAACTCCCTTATGGTTATCCAAATCGAACTCCTTCCACTAAAGCCGAACTCTGTTGTTAGGGAAATGAAATTTTAAAGACCGCGTACGATAGCAGCCATTTTAAAGGGGTGTCAAGCGCACCGGATCCCGGGTACTGGTTCATTTTCTGAACCAGTACCGGATCCCGACTTCTAACGGCTTTGCCTTGAAAAGGCCGTTTGCCTAGGAAAGCCCGCGTTTGCCCCAAATACCCTTCTAGGTTTCGGTAAATCCGTAAAAGCGTTTGAGAGAGTTGGGTGCTAAGTGGCTTGGGCGATGGCGCTAAAGCATGACTTAGATACCCTACGAATGCTTTTGTCGTCGTGTTTTCCGCTCGCTTGTTTGCGTGTGGTTTTGAGTAGCCTGCGGCGTGTGTTTGTTTGCCGATAGAGGCGAAACTTTTTTCCGGCGGTTCCGTATCCCAGCTTGACAGCAGCTTTCAAGCGCACAGCGCGCACTGACGAAGCACATCATGGGCGAAGAGTTGATCGGTTTGGTGGCAGTCATCATGACCTTTTGGCATTCCGCTGGCGGCCCCTCCTGGAGGCTATGAAATGATGAAACGGATTGCGGAAGCGTCACCACGCCTCGAGGCCAGAATTGCCGGTTTCTTTTGGTTGATGACCTTTCTGACGGGCTCACTCGCCCTCTTCCTCGGCGGCGGGGTTGTTTTCTCCGCAGCCAACATCGTCGCGCCCGTGTGCTATATCGCTGTGACGTTGCTCGTATATGACCTGCTCAAGCCGGTGAACAGGTCCGTCTCTTTAGTAGCGGCCTTCTCCGGCCTCGTGGGATGTGCCGTTAGCCTCTTTGGTCTCTCCCGGTTCGTCCTCTTGAGAGACCTGGTGTTTTTCGGGATCCAATGCCTCCTGATCGGCTACCTCATTTTCAGGTCGACCTTCCTGCCTCGAATTCTGGGTGTGCTGATGGCGTTTGCCGGTTTGGGTTGGCTGACCTTTCTGCGGCCGCCGCTCGCAAATTATCTGTCCCCTTACAATTTGTTGCCCGGCATGCTCGGGAAGGATCGCTGACCCTGTGGCTCCTCGTGATCGGCGTGAACGTTGAACGATGGAAGGAGCAGGCCAGCGCAGCAGGCGTCGATCCGAAAATCGTAGCGGAGATCAGAAGAGGACCATGACAAACACACTCGACTCGGGAGGATAGCAACATGACTCGCAAAACGAACGCACGACTTGCCGGCTTCATGTTTCTCTTCTACATCGCGACCGGCCTCACCAACCTGGTCCTGTTCAACCAGGCAGCCAGCGGCGAAGGGACCGCCGCAAAGCTCGCGAGCATCGCCCAGCACGCGACGACCGTGCGCCTGACCGTCTTGCTCACGCTGTGCGGGTTCGTGAGCGCCGTGGTGCTGGGCGTGACGCTGTACGCGCTCACGCGCGACGAGGACCGCGACCTCGCCTTGCTGGCCCTGTGCTGTCGCGTAACCGAGGGCGTGCTCGCCGCCGTTTCCGTCGTCAGGACGCTGCAACTGTTGGCGGTCGCGACGGCGAGCACAGCGGTGGCTGCCCCGGACGCGGCGGCAGCGCACGCGCTCGGTGCCTTGATGCTGAATCAAGGAGGGTGGACCGGGAGCATCACCGCGATCTTCTTCGTCATGGGCAGCACGCTCTTCTCCTACCTCTTCCTGCGTGCCCGGAGCATCCCCGTGCCGCTGGCCTGGCTCGGCGTACTCGCCTCGGTACTGCTCGTGGTAGCGCTTCCCCTGGGGCTCGTCGGAGTCATCAGAGTGCCGTTTCTTTTGTGGATACCTATGCTCGTGTTCGAAGTGGCGTTCGCGCTGTGGCTAATTATCAAGGGAGTCAAGATGCCGGCGAGCCGAAGCGGCACCGTAGGAGGGTAGTGTCTTAGTTTGGGGGATGAGGTCAGTACCGGGAGCGGTCCGGGGTCCCCGCGCGGGCAGCCCGCGTGGGGTGGTGGATGCGACCGGGTCATTTGGAGTGCGCCGGCAGAGCGAAGCGGCGACGGCGCTTTGGTTGATTCTTGAAAGAAAGTGATTAGTGAATCCAAAGCGGTGTCGCGCTACGCTTGCCACCGCACTCCAAATCGGTCGCTACCCCGACGCGTCGGGGTACTGACTCCATGATGTCCTGAGCAGATTAAGACACCACCCAATAGGAGAGACGACATGAACTCAACCAAGAGACAAGCAAGAATCGCAGGACTCTGGTATCTACTGCTCGGAATCACAGCGCCCATTGGCCTCGTGTATGTCCCCGGCAAAATAATCGTGCCGGGAAACGCAGCGGCGACGATCGATCGCCTCCGGGCTTCCGAATCCCTTCTCCGCATCGGAATCGGGAGCGAACTGTTCCACCAGGTCATCGGTGTTTTTCTGGTTCTGGCTCTGTACCGTTTGTTCAAGGCGGTCAACCAGAAATACGCGGTGCTGATGGTGATCTTCTCGTTGCTTGGGCTTCCAATTATTTTTCTCAATGTGCTGAACGAAATCGCTGCCATCGTCCTCGTCAGCGGCGCCGATTTCCTGTCGGCATTCGATAAGCGTCAGCTCGATGCCCTGGCGTACCTGTTTCTCCGTTTGCACAGCCAGGGAATTACCGTCGCTTCAATCTTCTGGGGGCTTTGGCTATTTCCGTTCGGGATTCTGGTCATTCGATCGGGTTTCATTCCCGGCTTTTTGGGCGTCTTGCTGTTCATTGCAGGCTTCGCCTATCTGGCTGAGTCCTTTACGACCCTGGTTCTGACACGGTATGCACCCTTTGTTGGCAAGTTCGCGATGATTCTTATGGCTGCGGAATTGCCGATAATGTTTTGGCTCTTGATCTGGGGTGCAAAGACGCGAGCGTTAGACGCGCCAGCCTCCTGACCATTGGTATCCGAGCAAAGCGTTTTCCGCAGATTACACAGATTACAGATACTGTAGACACTTCAGATGCGTTTCTGTCTCGCTGTCTTGGCCCAGCATGACAACGCAACTTGCTGACTGTTAATCTGCGCAATCTGCGAAATCTGTGGATTAGATCGTCTAGCTGATCATCAACGGCTTCTGCAATCTGTTTACGATTTACGATTTACGGTTTTTCAAGGTTTCTAACATCGCCTTCCCCGCCCAACTCGGAGAGATGGCGTTCATGCTGTGGCTCCCGATCATGGGCGTCAATGTCCAGAAGTGGAAAGAAGGAGCACAGGCGTAGCCGGCGGCGACAATTACCTTGACGTTTTGCGGATCAACGAGCCGCGAAGCGGCGGCAGAGTGTAGCCGCGGGTGAGCGAGCGCAGCGAGCGTAACCCGGGGATCACATCCCCTAAAGATTCCAAGCCCGCTTTAGCGGGCGACAGATGCGCCATCAACAAGAGAGTAGTCGCGAGCTAGATAAAGTTAGAAATCGGGGTCACCTGCAGTCTTGCTTGGCGCTAAGCGGCGATAAGATTCCCTCGGCCAGCATTTGCATTCATCAACCGCAAAGATCAATTACAAGTCATGCCGAGGAGCTCGGAACATTGATTATTCAAAATCGCAGAATCGCAGGCCTGACCCCGGTTTTGTGTTTAGGATCATGAATTCTCGCTTGATTGAGCCTTCTAAGCTGAGCCCTCCCTGACGGTCGGGCTAGTGCCGTGCGGCTCACTTAACCACGAAACTTTGTCCATACTTTCCGTAGTCATTGGTCTTGATTCCGTTTCGTGTTGTGCCTTTGTAGGAAGATTCGCCTGACCGCAGCTCAATCGTTACCGAACCGCCGCTCTCCGACGCCAACTTGCCGGCATGGACCGCCGCATTACAGATCGACGAATCGAGGGTGTAAATGTCGGTGCCCCACACCGCGCTTTCTTTGCCATTGGAGGGACATTTGAATTTGTAGGTCTTGCCGGTTTCGAAGCTGACCATTGAAGCCGACGTATTCCACAGCACAGGTGTTTGGTCCTCGGCTTCTCGCACGACCGCCTCGGTGTTTGGAGTTTTGAAAACGAAGGTGTGCTGATATGAGCCGAAAGGGCTGGTCGTCACGCCGTTTCTTTCACTGCAGCCATAGATAGTCCTGCCTGGGCGCAATTCGATGGTGACGGTGCCGCCTTGCTGATAGGTTATCAATCCGCTATGGACGCCAGCCGTGCAGATTGATGAATCAGCCGTATAGATATCGCTACCCCAAACCGAATGCGCTGTGCCTCCCGGCGAACACGCCAGCGTGAACGTCTTTCCATCTGTGCCGTTTAGCGTCGTGGCGTTCGCCTCCCAGTTCGTGGGTGTTCCTTTACCGGCTGAAGATGGCGGCACAGGAGGCGAAGACGGGCCAGTGTTTGAGTTGTCTGCGGAGGTACTTGTGTTGGACAAAGCGCCACCTCCACCGGTACCCGCAGTTTTGTTTTCATTTCTCAGTTTTGAGCAACCGGCGCTGCCGAGCACGATTGCGGCTAGCAAAAGCACAACGCAACCGCCAATGATCCGTCGCTCGAGCCGGAACAGTGACTCCTGGCATTGCGGCTCGTGTGTTGATTGGTACGATGGTGTCACGTAGGCATTCCTTTCGTCTTGCCAAGTTAATTGTAGGGCGTGTGCCCCGTGAGTATACCAGTCAGATTAAATGCTGGGAAACGAGCGCTTCGACGGGCCGGTTGTCGGCGAAAATCGGGGTTAGGCCTGCGATTCCTCGCGAACCCCGCCAAAAACATGGAGGCGGACAATTACCGAACTTACGATTCACGTTCCGTTCGCGGAGGATCAACAAGCTCCAGAAAATAGCGATAGACCTCTAGGACGCGGCTCTCGCTCATAGGTATCGGCTTTGGTGGTTGCGTTGGATCGGGAGGGGGGGTGTTCTTGATGAGATCAACCGTTATCGGCACGGGCTGATTAGCGCAGAAGGCAATGGTTAGATTGCTGGCAACAAGACACTTCATGTTTTTATCCATTTCGTCCATTATTGAGACTCCTAGAGAAGATTATTTCGGCGCACGATATCACAAGCAGCCGCGTCACTGACACAAACCACAGGAGAGAACAAGCCATGAAGATCAAATCCCTTAACGTCGCCGCCTCAATCGTATTGCTTCTCGCCCTTTCGTTCGCCACAGCAATGCAGGCCCAGCAAGCACAGCCCGCGAAGTCGCCGGAGCCGCAAACAAAGCTGGAATTATTTCAGGCAAAAACCGGCGGCGTAATCGTTAAGAACTTTTCCGAGATTGGCAGCATGGATGGTCAGGGCGGAAAAGTTACGGTGACAAGCCGGGAATTCATCGACGCCCAAACAGGACGAAAAGAATACGGACTGAGCATTGAGATCAAGGAAGATAGAAGTCTAGAGCGCGAAGACCGGGCTTTTGTTGATTACGATGAGATCGATTCGCTTCTAAAAGGAATTGACTATGTTAGCGCAATCGACAAGAGCGTAACCAAACTAAAGGATTTTCAAGCTGACTATCGAACCACAGGGAGCCTGCGTGTCAGCGTATACAGTATGTCGGAGACTTCCGTAAGGGTGGCCATTGGCGTCGGTCGCATTAGCAGTCTCTCGGTGTCCTTTCGGTTGGATCAAATCAAAGATTTCAGAAAGATGATCGTCGATGCGAAAGCGGTAATCGATGCGATCAAGTGAGGGCGGTCGGTCAATCTGCTTTTTAGGGCAAACGCCGTTATTGAGGCAAAGCCACTTCTAACATAATATGTATTATCAGACGCACCGTGTGCAGTGCCGCCAGGTGATGCGGGCGCCGTCCGCGAGTCGCCTGCTCGGCGGCGATAGCGCATTCGGCAGGCTGACAACGGCGCCGGGTGTTAAGGTTTTGTGTTTGATCGTGCGGCTATCCTCCCATCGGAGAGAGCTTCAAGGTAAAGTCGGGTTGACGAACGTCGCCAGCGTCCCCTAGAGTGCTCTGCTTGCGATCGAATCATCGGGAGATGGGCCGGGATGGCTGTTAGAGTCGAGAATCAATACGAGGGAGAGCTGCCTCGGAACACGTTGAGGAATGTGGAAAGCGCGCTTGCGAGCGTGCCGCGTGAGCACTTACGCGGGATCGAGCGTTTGCGGATTGTGAGTGTCATTACTGAGCCGCGCGCCAAGGTCGCGGCGAAAGGAACTGAGTTGCCGGGTCTCTACCATCCTCGTCAGGGCGTGCAAGGTGCGTGGTTCGAAGTCGCGATAACTCCCCTGGTGTCGGCGAACGAACCTTTCCACAAGCGCATCATTCCTCGCCTTTCATTCAAGGGCAATCTGGCGGCGGTAATCTTCTCGCTGGTTGGGCAGCATTACCACCTCACGTTGCGTCATTCAGTAAAGCGAGGATCCGTTGAACCGGCGGTGCGTTCGTATGTGGAAAAGCAATTGAAAGCCTGGAACGAACAGCAACACAAGATTCGCGCCAAACTTTTCAAGCCCCTGCAGCCGACGCTCGAAAGATGGAGTCGTTCGCTGGCCAAACGCGCAGCAGCAGAAAAGAAGAAGAAGGGTTAAGTGGAACTGGGTTATCCCGCGTTGAGAGTTCAAGCTTTAGCTTGCCTCTTTTCGTCAGCAACAAACTGAAGTTTGAACTCTCAACACCGGTTACGTAGCTTCGTCGATGTTCTGCGCCGCTGCGTTCAGGGCTTCGAACAGTTCTTCTGCTGAAATATTAGACTTCTTGAATTTCACTTCGAGCCTGAATTCCCTTCCCGGCGGTTCGTAACGATAAATGTAAGGCTCTGAGGCTCCCGTTGGATCGACGTACGCCCGTCGCGCCTTGCGAGCGCCGTCGCGGGTCAGACCTTGTTCGGCGATCTGCTCAGCCATCGTACGCATGGACTCGTCGTCGGGCTGCCTGACAATCTGGAGCAGGATCGATTTTGATGAGATGTCTGCTTTCCGACAGATTTTCCGAATTGACTCGGGAATGGAAGCGATAGAAAGCGCCTCGGTGACTGTGCTCCTGCTCTTGCCAACCTTTCGCGCCGCGTCCTCATGCGTGTAGCCAAAGCGCTCGCACAGGGCCCGCAGTCCGTCGGCTTCTTCCCAGGGCGTCAGGTCCTTGCGCTGCATGTTTTCGATCAGCGCAATCTCGGCCACCGCACTGTCGTCAACATCCATCTCGATGCACGGCAATTCCTTGAGGCCCGCGGCCGTGGCGGCGCGCCATCGACGTTCGCCGGCGATGATCATCCAACGCCCCATCATCGGCTTGACCAACAGTGGCTCAAGCACGCCCTTCTCGCGAATCGACGCGGTCAGTTCAGTTAGATCCCCAATCTCATGGCGGGGCTGATCGGGATTTGGATCCAGCTTCTCGATGGGGAGCAAACGCCCGACGTGGCTGAGGCGATCCTGCGTTAACTCCTCGACGTAGTGCGCGTCATGGCGCATGCTCAAGCCCGTGGGCAAGCCTCTTCTAGACACGGCTCATTACCTCTTCGCAAAGTTTTTCGTACTCGACCGCGCCCGATGATTGCGGCGCGAAAGTAAAAATGGATTCCTTGTAGGCCGGTGATTCTTCCAGCCGCACGCTCTTCGTGATCACGGTGTCAAAAAGCTTCGCACCAAAAACGCGGCGAATCTGCTCGTAAACTTCCTTACCCAGCGTGGTGCGCTTATCGTGAAGCGTAACCAGAACTCCCAGCATTTCCAGCTTGGGGTTTGGACGCGCTTTCACTTTCTCAATCGTTTCCAGCAAATCGTCGGTTCCCTCTAGAGCAAAATACGATGATTGGATCGGAATCAGCACGTGACTCGCAGCGACCAGAGCGTTCACGGTGATCAAGCCGAGCGTCGGTGGCGTATCGATCACAATAACTTTGTAAAGCTTCTTCAGCGGCTCGATCCGATCTTTCAAGCGAAAGGGCGCATCGAAATCGCCGACCAGCTTCGACTCAAGTTTGGCCAGACTAATACGCGCGGGAACGATCTCCAGGCCCTCGACCGGAGTCTTGTAGATCGGCAACGCGTCGGTTCCCTGCCCGTCCATCATCAACTCGTAAGCCGAGCGATTGATGACCGTCGGATCCAAAAACGAGATTGAGCTGTTACCCTGCGGATCGAGATCGAAGAGAAGCGTCTTGGTCCCACGCCGGGCAAAAGCCGCGGCCAGGTTAATTGCAGTCGTGGTCTTGCCGACCCCTCCTTTCTGATTAGTGATTGCTATTATCACCCTCGATCCATTGCCTCCTCGGCTGGGTCCTCAGAAATCAACAATCACATCGTCAAATCGCTGGCGTCGCCGATTACGTCTGGCCATTCTTCTGCTCCGCCTTCGCTTTCTTCGGCGCCTTCCTCATCGGTCGCAATCGTATTGCGCGATGCCTGAATAACGTCGAGATCGACATAGATCGGACAATCAGCGCGAAGGGCCAGCGCGATTGCGTCCGACGGTCGCGAGTCGAGTCGCATCGGCTCGCCATTCTCGGATGTCAGCTCGATGACCGCATAGAAAGTGTTTTCACGCAGCGAGGTCACTACCACGCGATCGACTTTCAGTCCCAATTCGACGATCAAGTTGCGAAGCAGATCGTGAGTCATCGGCCTGGGTGGCGCAATCTTTTCGATCTCCAGCGCGATCGCGTTCGCCTCGTACGCGCCCACCCAGATCGGAAGCATGGTTTCGCTGTTAACGTCCTTGAGAATGATTATCGGAGTGCCGCTATTCGGATCCATCATTAACGCGCGAATCTTAACCTCGATTTCCATGTTCCCTACCCCGTTGTTGTTCGCCTACAACAAGCTTAAGCCGCCGAAATTACCTCACCGTAGAGGCTGTTCGCTTTTGCCTCGGTCACGCGCACCTGAGCCACCTGGCCCGCGGTGACCGGCGCGCGCGGAAAATTTAACACTTTGTGGCATGTAGAATGACCGGTCATGTCCCGATCAGATTTCGAACTGCGTCCTTCAACCAAAACCCGGATTTCTCGGCCCAGATAGCTCTCGTAGATTTTCTGCTGAAGGCGTTGCTGAAGTCTCTCCAGCTCCAAAAAGCGCGCCGTCTTTTCGCTCTGGGTTACGTCATCATCAAGTTTTGCCGCCGGCGTGCCGGGCCGCTCGGAGTACTTGAAGATGTAGAGCGCGTCATATCCAACTTGCTCAACCAGAGCCATAGTATCTTGAAAGTCAGCCTCAGTCTCGCCCGGAAAGCCGACGATGATATCACTAGTTATGGCCAGCCGGCGGCGCGCATTCTTAATTTTAGCGATCCGGCCGTAATAGTCAGCGACTGTGTGACCGCGCCGCATCGCGCGCAGTACGCGATCGGCTCCCGATTGAACCGGCAGATGAACCCAGTCGCAAAGGTTCTGGTGTTCGTCGAGCGCGGTTACGATATCGGCATGAAAGTCACGGGGAAACGAAGTTGTGAATTTGATCCGCTCCATGCCGGTCGCAGCCGCGGCCCGTAGCAGCTTGCAAAATGATGTCGCACCCTTGAAACCCTCCAGCCCTGCCTCGGTTTTAGGCCGATAGCTGTTAACGTTCTGCCCGATTAAATGAATCTCGCGATAACCAAAGTCGCGCAACTCGTTTATCTCGGCGATGATCTCGGATGCTGCGCGGCTCTTCTCTCGCCCACGAGAAAACGGCACGATGCAGTAGGTGCAGAACTTGTTGCACCCTTCGATAATGGGAACGAAGGCCACGTGTTTCGAAGTGCGCGCCGTGGCCGGCACGTCCCACTTCTCGCCTTCAGCTCGTTCGTCAAGATCGATGACTCGGCTTTCTCCATCGAGCGCTCGCTCGATCAATTCCGGCAAACGGTCTGTGGCGCGCGTCCCGACGATCAGGTTTACCGAAGGGCTGTTATCGAAAAGGGCCAGGCCTTCCAACTGCGCCACGCACCCCATTACGCCGACAACCGGCTCCTTATGCAAACGTTGACGTCGGACTTCCCCGATGCGCGTGAAGACTTTGTGTGCCGCTCGTTCGCGCACAGAACAAGTGTTGAAGATGACCACGTCTGCGCTCTCAGACGATTCGGCTAAACCGAATCCAGCGGCGCGCAAACGAACGATTGCGCGTTCGCTGTCAGCGACGTTCATCTGGCAGCCAAATGTTTCGAGGTATACCGTCGCGCTCATGAAGATGCCTGCAACAACAGCCAGAGTCTAACAGATTTCGCCGTGTCGTTCCTATCAATACGAATGCGACGATTTGCCAAGATGCTTACAACAATCTCGTGCTTGACGCACCGCACCGCTGCTAGTAGTATCGGCCTCTCGCTCTACGAGTCCTGGCTCCCGTTAACGGACGCAAACAACCGGAGGACGCAAATGTCTTTCAACAAAATCATTCTGGTCGGCAACCTCGGCCGCGATCCGGAGTTGCGCTATACGCCGCAAGGCACGCCGGTTTGCAGCTTCAGTTTGGCCACTAACGAACGGCGAAAAGATCGCAACACCGGCGAGAACAATGATATTACCACCTGGTTTCGCGTGACGCTCTGGGGGAGACAAGCGGAAACTGCATCGCAGTATCTTACGCGAGGCCGGCCCGTGTATATCGAAGGCCGCTTGCGGGTGGAAGAGTGGACTGATCGTGATGGAAAGCCGCGGCACACCTTAGAGGTCAATGCGACAGACATGCAGTTCATCGGAGGCGGAAGAGGTGATGAGGCGGGTTCCCCGCCGGCAAAAGCCGCTGCCGCAGCAGGTAATGACCCGACGCCAGATGCCGGCAACCCGACGCCAGATGCCGGCAACCCGACCGATGACGATGTTCCGTTCTAAGTTAGCCTTGAACTAACTGACCAGTCCTTGTTTATTCTCAGGTGGCGATAGTCGGCTCGCTCGTTCCCCATTTTCCCAGGCTCCGCAATTTCTTGTAGCGCCGCGCCAGGCGCTCTTCCGTATTGTGCGTGACAGACTCCGCCAAACGGGCGCAGAGCGAAGCATCAACCAGTCGACCCGCTTCATCGTACGAAGTCTGGGCGCCGCCGTCAGGCTCCTTAATCACTTCGTCCACAATTCCCTCGCGATGCAAATCGTGAGCGGTAAGCCTTAGTTCTTCTGCTGCACGCCGCGCTTCGCTTGAATCTTTCCAAAGAATTGCCGCACAACCCTCCGGTGAAATCACCGAATAGATCGCATTCTCGAGCATCAATACCTGGTCACCAACGCCAATTGCCAGAGCGCCACCTGACCCACCTTCGCCGATTACCGTAACAATCACTGGAGTACCAAGCTTGACCATCTCGCGCAGGTTATAAGCGATGGCCTCAGCCTGCCCGCGTTCTTCCGCGTCGATTCCAGGATACGCGCCAGGCGTATCAATGAAACAGAAAATTGGCCTTTCAAATTTTTCGCCCAGCTTCATCACGCGAATGGCTTTGCGATAACCTTCGGGTTTCGGCATGCCAAAATTTCGGAACTGCCTCTGCTTCGTGTCGCGCCCCTTTTGATGACCGATGACGGTCACTGGCATTCCATGAAAGCGCGCGAAGCCGCAAACGATCGCAGGGTCGTCAGCATAACGACGATCTCCGTGAACTTCGACAAAGTCTTCGAACAATCGCTCGACAAAGTCCAGGGTGTGCGGCCGCTCTGGGTGTCGGGCGAGCTGGACTCGCTCAAACGCCGTCGCGGAATGCTTCAATTCGCTTTGCTCTGCCATCAAAGTTTACTTCCAGCCGCAGCTACTCGCTTTGCGGGAGAATGACCTGCCCATCGAACTTCACAGCCAAACTCGCGCAAAGCCGCTTCAATTTCACCGCTACCTTGAACCTTCATCGAATGGTGGGCTCGCAGACGAACTAAAGAGCCTTCAATCGGTAGTTCAACTAGAACGTCACATTCACCTTTTGATTGTTCAAGCAAGCCGATAATTCTGTCGCAGAGTACGCCATCGACCCCACGTGGAAGGCGAATGACCAACTCTCGTGCTTTTCGTTGGACAGCCCCATTCAAGTCTACGACCTTTTCGACAAATATCGTGGCCGAACTTTCATCGCTGATCTCGGTCCTGCCGCTTATGAGAACCGGCGCCTGGTCTTGCACGACTGCGCTGTGCCTGCTGAAAGGCTCCGGCCATAGTACGCACTTCACGCTGCCTAGCTGGTCCTCAAGCCGAAAGATGGCAAACCGGTCGCCTTTCTTCGTCGTGCGCAACTGAAGATCGGTAACCAGGCCGGCAATCGTTGCTCGAGACCCACTCTCCAGTGAAACTAACTCACCCGAGGATACGGCGCCTAGTTGCGATACAGATTCCGCGTGAGCATCGAGAGGATGTCCGGTGATATAAAAACCAAGGGACTTCTTTTCCGCCGATAACATTTCCGCAGACGTCCACGCAACTGCTTCGGGAAGCGCCGGCAGCCGATCGGGCGTTTGACCGCCATCGCTGCCAAAAAGATCGTTCTGCCCCAGAGCCTTCGCTCGCCTCGACCTTGCCGATCGTGCCAGTGCGTTATCAATGCCCGCGAAAACCCTGGCCCGCCATGAGGGCGTGGTAGCTGAATCATCTTTCAGAGAATCAAAGGCTCCACTGCATACTAGCCCCTCGAGGACCCGTTTGTTGATCGAGCCTTCTTCGAGGCGCTCGGTAAAGTCCGAGAGCGATCGAAAACGTCCTGAATCGCGCGCTTTGATTATTGCGTTGACACTCGCAAATCCAATACCCTTGATTGCCGCCAAGCCGTAACGGATAGCGCCCATCAGCGGAGTGAAGCCAATTTCGCTTTCATTGACATCAGGCGGCAGCAACTCGATTCCCTGCCCTCGCATCTCCTTCGTGTATCGAAACACCTTTGCCGTGTCTTCTATCTCGTTTGAGAGAACTGCCGCATAGAAGTGTTCGGGAAAATGAGCCTTCAGATAGGCGGTTTGAAATGCCAGATAAGCATAGGCAACGCTATGACTCTTCGGAAATCCGTAGTCGGCGAACTGCCTCATCAAAGAGAAAACCTGCTGCGCCTTGTCTCGTCGGATTCCACGAGAGACTGCACCGTCAACAAACTTTTGCTCCTGAAGCGCCATCTCCTCCCGGTTCTTCTTGCCCATTGCCTTTCGCAAACTATCCGCCTCAGCCATGGTGTAGCCGGCAAGTTTCTGCGCCAGGTGCATCGCCTGCTCCTGGTACACGATGACGCCATGCGTGCTATCGAGGACCTCCTTCATCTCGGGAACGATATAACGTGGCGCCTTCTTGCTGTGATGACGCTGAATAAAGTCGTCAACCATGCCTCCATCGATTGGACCCGGCCGATATAAGGCGTTCAGCGCCGCGAGGTCCTCCAGACTCTTCGGCTTAAGCTTCCGGCATATCTCCCGCATTCCGGAGGATTCAAACTGGAATATCGCGTCGGTGCGCCCCGTACCAAACAACTGCATAGTCTTCTCGTCATTAAGCGACGTCTTGGCCCAGTCCAGGTCTGTATTAAGCGCGCGCTTTATGCTCGCTAAGCAGTCGCTTATAATGGTAAGCGTATTAAGCGCCAGGAAGTCCATCTTTAAGACGCCAACCTTCTCCAGGTCGGACATCTGGTACTGAGTTGTGACTTCATCCTTGTTGCTAACCGCAATCGGAATGAGTTCTTGTAAAGGCTTCGGCGTAATTACGACCCCGGCAGCATGAACTGAGGAGTGGCGGGCGCAACCCTCCAGTCGACGAGCCAGGTCAATCACTTCACGCACCTGAGCGTTAGTCTCAATCGCCTTGCGCAGTTCGGGAACCTGTTCCACCGCCTGCTCGATCGTGACGTTTCGCCCGCGCACTGGCGGCGGAATCATTTTGGAAATGCGTTCCACTTCTGCGTAGGGCATGTCCAAGGCCCTTCCAACGTCCTTAATCGCTGCGCGCGAGGCGAGCGTACCGAAGGTGATGATCTGACAAACCGAGTCGCGACCGTAAAGGTTGGCAACGTGATTAATTACTTCTCCGCGCCCGCGTACACAGAAATCAATGTCGATGTCAGGCATAGAAACGCGATCCGGGTTGAGAAAACGTTCGAAGAGAAGATCGTACTTCAGAGGATCCACATCTGTGATGCCCAGGCAGTAGGCGACCAGGGAGCCCGCCGAAGAACCACGCCCCGGACCAACGGGGATTCCGTGTTCTTTGGCGTATCGCACAAAGTCCCAAACGATCAGAAAATAGCCCGCGTACCCCATGCGTTTGATGACAGCCATCTCGTGCGCCAATCGGCTTTCGTACTTATCCAGCGAATTCGAGAGGGTCCCAGTTGCGAGTTCCTGGTCCCACACCTGAGCCTTTCGCGTCTGATAACCTTCACGCACCACCTTCTCGAAGTACTGATCTGCCGACAAGTGGCTTTCTGAGGACGGAATAGGATAGTTCGGCAAGTGGTTAAGTCCGGTCGGCAGGCGCAAATCACACATTTCGGCAATCTCGACTGTGCGTTGCAGGGCTTGCGGCAATTCGCCACCGAAGATGTCCCACATCTCTTGGGCCGAGCGAACGTAGAAATTTGGAGTCCCGTAGCGAAGGCGGTTTTGATCGTTGACAGTCTTGCCTGATCCGATGCACAACAAAACATCGTGGGCACGAGCATCATCAGGCATCAAGTAGTGCGCGTCGTTCGTAGCGACCAACGGAATGCCCGTTCGTTTTGACAACTCGACCAGTGGCTTGCGAATTCGCGCTTGTGGCTCTAGCCCGTGCTCCTGAATTTCGAGAAAGTAATTCCCTGCTCCCATGATTTCTTGAAATTCAAGGGCCGCAGCAGCGGCGGCGTCAGGACATTCTTTCGCGAGCATCGCCGACGGGACACCGGACATACAGGCAGAAAGGGCCACGAGGCCCTTGCTGTGTTCCGCCAGGAGTTCTTTGTCGATTCGCGGCTTGTAATAGAACCCTTCAGTAAATGCCCTTGACGTGAGTCTGGCAAGGTTGTGGTAGCCCTCCAGATCTTTTGCCAGCAGGATTAAGTGATAGTTCACCTTCTCGCCCGGAGCCCGGGCCGTGCGATCTTTTCGACTTCCAGCGGCAAGATAGGCTTCGCATCCGATAATCGGCTTGATCCCATGCTCCTTCATCGTCTGATAAAACGAGATGGCGCCGTACATGTTGCCATGATCGGTCATGGCGCAGGCTTTCATATTTAGTTTTTCTGCGCGCTTTGCGAGCGGCTTAATCTGAATCGCACCATCCAAGAGACTATAGTCAGTATGAAGGTGGAGATGTACGAAGTCTTTATCCTGCATGACCGATGAAAGACTGAAGAAAAAGGGTGATCAAAAACCTGAAGCCGCGCCGGGAAGTGACACTATATCACGCGGTATCGGGAATTAACGAAACAACATCTTGAAGCTTATTCGTCCGCACGGAAATTCGGCAGTCGCGAAATGCTGTCACTCCCATTCGATCGTGCTCGGGTACAGAACCGGGAGCGGTAGCGACCGGATCATAGGCTCAACCTGAGTGGCAGCATCCCCTCGCTACGGCTCGGGGTTCTGTAACTATTCCCATTCGATTGTGCTCGGAGGTTTGGAGCTAACATCGTACACCACCCGATTGACGCCCTTGATTTCGGAAACGATACGCGTGGAGACGCGCGCGAGAAGCTCGTGCGGAAGACGTGCCCAATCCGCCGTCATCCCATCTACGCTGGTCACGGCTCGAATCGCAATCACGCGCTCATAAGTTCTTTCATCGCCCATCACTCCAACGGTCGAGATCGGCAGCAGCACCGCGAACGCTTGCCAGACCGAGCTATAAAGTTCAGCACGACGCAGTTCTTCGTCGAGAATTCGATCCGCGGCCCTAAGCAGGCGGAGGCGTTCCTCAGTGACTTCGCCCAAAATGCGTACCCCTAACCCGGGGCCGGGAAAGGGATGACGACTCAGAATATCGTCGGGCACGCCGAGTTCCCTCCCGATCAGCCTGACTTCATCTTTGAATAGCTCTCGCAACGGCTCGATCAGTTTTAGCTTCATTCGATCCGGCAAACCGCCAACGTTGTGGTGGCTCTTGATCGTCGCTGACGGTCCGCGCACCGATATTGACTCAATCACGTCGGGATAAAGCGTTCCCTGCACCAGAAACTCTACTTCGCCAATCCCCTTCGCTTCCTCCTCGAAAACTTCGATGAACGCGGCGCCGATACGTTTGCGCTTCTCTTCGGGGTCGACCACGCGTTGCAGGCCTTCGAGGAAACGGCCACTCGCGTCAACTCCCCGAATATTCAGCTTGAGCTTCTGTTTCAGCAAAGTGAGGGTCGCTTCGAACTCCCCTTCGCGCAGCAATCCGTTATTCACGAAGACGCAGGTTTGGCGATCACCCACAGCACGGTGCACCAACGCGGCCGCGACAGAAGAGTCTACGCCGCCGGACAGGCCGCAAATCGCCCGGCCGCTCTCTCCCAACTGTGTCCGAATGCGGCTGACCTGCTCCTCAATCGCCGCCGCGGGTGTCCAATCTCCTGCGCATCCGCAAATTTCGAACAAGAAATTACGCAGCAGTTGGACGCCAAGTGGCGTGTGCGCGACTTCTGGATGAAACTGAAGACCGTAGATGCTCCGGGAGGGATCTTCGAATGCACCGAGCGCGTCAGCAGTTTGCGCCGTGACGCGAAATCCGTCGGGTGGTGTGTTGACTTGATCTCCGTGGCTCATCCACACATCAATCTCTTTTGGCAGACCGGTGAACAAACGGCTCGATGAATCGAGCACGGTTAACCTCGCATAGCCATATTCTCTGCTTTGTGAAGGGTGAACGCCGCCGCCCAGGTCGTGCGCGATGAGTTGAAACCCGTAGCAAATCCCGAGCACGGGTGGATGATCGTCCGATAGCAGACCCGGCATTAGCCGAGGGGCATCATGGTCATAGACCGACGATGGCCCCCCCGAAAGTATCAGGCCTCGCGGCTTGCGCGACCGGATATCGTCAGGGCCAGCGTTGAATGGAACGATCTCGCAATAAACACCGGCTTCGCGAACCCGTCGCGCTATCAATTGAGTGTACTGCGACCCGAAGTCGAGTATGATTATCGTTTCGTGACTTGTCCTCAGCAAAAAAAGAAAACCTCCGTGGCAGGTTGCACGTCAAAGACTCCGGACTTTGTAACTCCTGATTATAAGTTGTCAGTTAATGTGCCGCCAAAGCAAGAGAAGAAGCTGACCTGGTGAAAACAAGTCTCGCACTCTTGAACGGAAGGCCCTTGATACGACAGTCGAAGACCGTCTGCTGTCTGGGGTTAATACTGGTCACTTCGACAATTCAGTTCGGCGCAAGTTATCTCCCGCGAACTCAAATTGCATTATCGCAGCCGCTTACCGTCCGTTGGCGTTACGAATCCGATCGCACGTCTAACTTTACACCCGCCACCGATGGAACGACCGTTTATCTACCGCTCAGCGAAGGAATCCTCGTCGCGTTGAACGCTTCCGATGGACAGCTGCAATGGAAAGCCGAGGTTGGCGGCAACTTCTCTGCCTCTCCTGTAGCGGATGAGCGAAGCGTTTACGCCGCCGGCCAATATGGCGCCGCTGTCAACGATCAGCGTCACGCGCATGGAACGTTGCGCGCCCTGAGCAAGACAACCGGAGTGACTGTGTGGATGAGAACCTTGCAGGCTCCGCTCAGCGGTAGTTTGCTCGTCGGCGAGAACGCTTTGTTTGCCGGCGGCGCGGATGGAAAAGTTTACGCGTTCGACAAACGCAGCGGACTAACTCTCTGGGTGAACCAGTATGCGGAAGCGTTTTCGAGTCAGCCCGCGGCCGCAGGGCATTTCCTCTACATTGGAAGCGAGCAGGGATCTTTGTTTGCTCTGGACCAGGTCACGGGCAATGCCGCGTGGCATTATCAGACGCGCGGCCCAATCCAGGGCCCAATCGCCATAGTCAACGGCACCGTTTGTTTTGGATCCGGTGACGGATATGTCTACGCCTTACGCGAGTCAAGCTCCAAACTAATTTGGCGGCGCAGGACCGGCGCGGCAGTCCAGGCCGTAGTGTCAGTCGAGAACGGTCTGCTCGCGGCTTCGCTCGATAATTTTGTTTACCTGTTGTCGCCGAACAAAGGTTTCTTGATCTGGCGCCGACTGCTTCCCGGCCGGATATCCGCGCGCCCGATTACCGCGCCCGATGGCGCGCTCTTCACACCGCTTTCGACCGACAGTGCGATCGTCCTCGGCCTACGCGACGGCAAGCCGGTCAACACCCTTTCAATTGGCGAAGAAAATAGCAGCAGCGCGGCACCGATCGCAGCCAACGACCTGGTGTTAGTGACCACACCCCACGGATTGCTGGCATTCGCCCGCCCACCGGAAAAGCCTTAGGAAGTTTTAGTTAGAGTGTGTAGGGCCAGAGTTTAGATTTCGTGGACTTCTGCCGATTGTCTGTCCGGAGAGTGGCGAATCGAGGCCAGGGCGCGCGAAAGCAGTCCGTGCACGACATACGCAACTACGAGCAAAAGCAAAACCCAACGTGAGTACAAATAGATCAGACCCGCCAACGTGATGATCGCAATCACGAGCCGGGCATTGCGCCTGCCCGCCCCTACTGATTTGAAGCTCGTGAAACGCAAGGTACTGACCATCAACACGCTGAGCAATGCCACCAGCACCATCATCAATCCGGCGAGAAGGTCGGCGCGTTGCGGCGCGTACCTGATTGGCGTCGGAGCAAAGTGAACAATCGCCGCGATCAAGCAGCCGGCCACCGGGATTGGCAAACCAACAAAACTCTTCTTGTCCACTTTCTGCGTTCCTTCAGCCAGAGGTCTCGGTCGCGAAGCCTGAACGTTGAATCTCGCCAACCGAAAGCCGCCGCAGATCACGTACATGAAAGAGAGGAACCAGGCCAACTGGTGAACACTGCCCCACGACTCAAGCGCCGTTCCGTACCCCCAGGCATACACAAGCATTGCCGGAGCTAACCCGAACGAAACAATGTCGGCCAGCGAATCCAACTGAATTCCGATTTCAGTCGTGCTCTTCGTTATGCGCGCGATACGGCCGTCGAGCGTGTCGCACAGAACAGCACATCCTATCGCAATCGCCGCATAGTCAAACTGCTGCGCGGCCAGTTGTGCCTGCGTCGCGCCGCCGATTCCCAACAGGCGAAAGCCGCTCATCGTGGCCATCAGCGAAAAAAAGCCCGCGAGGATATTCAGGGCCGTGAACAGCGACGGCACCACGTACACGCCCTTCCTCAAGCCCTTATGGCCTGATGGAGCCGGCGTTGGGCTAAATGGATTCCCTGTCTGGAAACGAGGAAGGCTCATTTCGTGATTCTTCCGATAATCGTTACTCCGCCCCGCACGTGCATTCCTTCTTCGATCACAATTTTAACGGATGCCGGCATGACCAGGTCCGTGCGCGAACCGAACTTTATCATCCCAAAGCGCTCGCCACATTCTACCCTCTCGCCTTCCCGCTTCCAACAAACGATCCGGCGCGCCAGAATTCCGGCGATTTGGGTGCACCTGATGGTCAACCCGGACCCGCGAATTGTGAGCGTATTCTGCTCGTTCAGCAAGCGCGCCTGCTCGTTCGTGGCCATCAGGAACTTTCCGCTTTTGTAAGTGATTTCGGTGATTTCACCCCCAATCGGCGAACGGTTCACATGTACGTCGAGAGGTGAAAGAAAGATGCTGACCAGCGATTCTGAATTCTCCCGGCCGTCCGCTCGCTTCACTACGGTGACTCGGCCATCAGCCGGGGCTACGACGATTCCCGGCTCGGTCGGAACCAGGCGGCGGGGATCGCGAAAGAAGAACGCCATGAACCCGGCCACGGCCAGCAGCCCTAACGAGATGGGCCAGTAGCCGAAGAAAGCCGGAGGCACGCCCAGGACAATCGGCGCAACCACGTATGGAATTCCGTCGCGAACCATAGTCTCCGAAAAGAGTCTACCCGCTCAAACCGAGGCGGTTAGAACAAAACGGGGCGCAACAGTGGATCTGTCGTCCCCGTCATAGTCAATTTGGATTCACTCCAAGCGGCCTCCGGAAAAACGCCGCTCGGCCTCTGACGTTATTAGTGGTCAGTACTCAAGCTCTTCTCATGTTGGAGCATCAATGAATACATCTGATCTTTTATGGCTAACTTCTTCTTCTTCAGCGTAACTTCTTCCATCTGTTCTTCGTCGCTGGGATATGAAAGCGAAGATAACTCGCTCAGGCGCGCTTCGTAACGACCGTGTTCGCGGGCGAGCTCCCGGAACTCAGGATTGCTCGTCATTAGTTCAGCCTTAACGCTCTCGATTTCCATTTCGGTAATCTCCTCTCAAAATGTTCAGGTTGGAAAGAAAATTGTCCACGTGGTGAGAAGACCCTACGGTAGTTCGTCATGGTGCGAATGTTAGCCCAATCATCGACGCCAAATCAAGGCTTCGATCTCAAGGAAACGGACATTAGCAGGGCATCTTCCACAGGCGCTGCGTAATATTGGTGTCGGCGTCCCGCGACCCGAAAGCCGCAGCGGCGATAAAGGTTCTGAGCGGCGCTGTTTCCCTCGCGGACTTCGAGAAAAGCCAGGTAGCCGCCGTTTCGCTGGCCCCACTCAAGCACGGCCTGGAGCAGTTGCGTCGCAATCTCCCGTCGGCGAAACTCTGGTCTCACCGCCACATTGTAAACATGCAACTCGGGACCGATAAGCCGCGAAACGATGAAGCCGGCAACCGCGTCGCCTGCATCGCCGCCGCCCGCAGAATCGGCGCGAGCCACGAGCATTATGATCTCTTCCGGCGACTGCAATTGCTTGTGATAGGCGTCCCAGCCCCAGAGACTAAGCCCGGAGCCCCTCTCGATCTCGACGACCGCGAGCAGATCGTGCTCAGTCATGCGAGCAATCGCAATGCTCCCGTAGCGATCGCCGATCATGAGTTTTGCTGTAGCCATCGTTCGTGGATTTCCGCGTCGGATGCCCGGACGTAATTCGCTCGCAGCTCCCTCGCGTCAGTCGCCTTTCCATCTCGGTAATCGGACAGCGCCAATGCTGCAACCGAGTTGGCCAGGTACTCAGGTTGGGGAGCGAGACTCCAACCAGCCTGATGCGCTCCGGCCGATTCTCCTTCACCAAACTCGAGCCGGTGCTCGACGGCGCACTGACGGAAAGTTTCGATATGCTGATGCGCTCCTTCACCTGCCAACCTGATCGTGCGTACCTTGCCGTATCTCTCGACCAGCTCGCTGGGTTTGATATGCGATGCGCCGTCGAGAGCCTGAACGATTTCGCCGCGTACCGAAAACGCTTGCGCGTAGACCTCTCCGCGCCCGGCTGGCAAGATAGATACAGTCGTCTCCGAATCGCCGGCAGCATGGGCGACTGCGGCCAACGTGGACACGGCGGCGCATGGTCTCTGAACGCAGACGGCGAACGCTTTGACGGTAGCCAGGCCAATTCGCAAGCCGGTGAAACTACCCGGGCCCACGGTGACCGCAAACAAATCAACATCAAATAGCTTTGCGTTTCCCTTACGCAGAACGCGTTCGATATTATCGATCAAGTCCGTCGAGTGTGAAGACGACGCATCACCCAGCACTGCGCTCAAGACCTCTCCGCCGCGCGCCAGGCCTACGCTACCCGCGCGCGTTCCAGTTTCAACTGCCAGAATTAATGGTTCTCGGTTTTCGGGCATCTTTCCAGTTCGTGGTTTGACACGGGACCCAACGGGCGCAATGATCTTAAACCACACTATCGCTCCAGGCGCAATTCGCTGCGGAGGCTCGCGGCGCCTGACGATGAAAGTTGCGACTGGTCGCGATTGCTTAGAAACGAGATGAGAATCGGAGTTCTGACAGGCGGAGGCGACTGCCCGGGATTGAACGCCGCGATTCGCGCGGTTGTTCGTCGCGCGTCCGCGGACAAGGTCGACGTTCTGGGAATCAGAAACGGTTGGCTCGGTCTGGTCGAAAACGATGTCGTCGAGCTGACGCGGGCTGCGGTCACCGGCATCCTGCCTCGTGGCGGCACGATTCTCGGAACGTCGCGGTTCAATCCGCTCAAAGACGAGCAGTCCGTCGTCCGCCTGAAGGAAAACTGGGAGATACATAAACTGGCGGGCCTGGTTGTGGTCGGCGGTGAAGGCACGCTGTCCGCGGCGCGCGACCTCTGGCGCGATCACCAATGGCAGATTGTGGGAATTCCCAAGACGATCGACAACGACATTTGCGGAACGGACTTCACCTTTGGTTTCGACACGGCCGTCTCAATCGTCACCGACGCGATCGATCGCCTGCACTCGACGGCCGAATCGCATCACCGCGTGATGGTGGTTGAAGTGATGGGCCGGCACACCGGATGGATTGCGGCTTACGGCGGAATAGCCGGCGGCGCCGATGTCATTCTGGTGCCTGAGCATCCTTTCAGAATTTCCCGTGTCTGCGATCTGCTGGACGCCCGAAAGAAGGACGGCCACTTGTTTTCAATCGTCGTTGTCGCGGAAGATGCGCATCCGCACGCGGACGAAGCTTTCCTGACCGAGGACCAAGGCAACGCGATTTATCGTCATAACCGGCTGGGCGGGATCGGCGAAGTGCTCGCCGCCGAGATAGAAAGACGCATCGGCATTCAGACCCGCGTCACTAAACTAGGATACGTTCAGCGTGGTGGCTCGCCCACGCCTTTCGATCGGATTCTGGCGACGCGCTTTGGGATCAAAGCCTACGAGATGATCCGTGAGGATCGCTGGGGACAGATGGCGGCGCTGCACGGAAACAGAATTGTCGCCGTGCCTCTCGACGAAGCCGTGCGTGAAGTGAAACGTCTGGATGAAGAAATCTATCAGGTCGCGGAAGTGTTCTTTGGTTGAGCAGTCCGCCGCAGATCTAAAACAAAACAATTAGCCACAAAGAGGCACAAAAGGCACAAGAGCAAACCAGGGAAATTCCTTTTTGTGCTTCTTGTGCCTTTTCGTGGCTAATTCTTTTTCGTTCTGTGTAATCTGCGGACTTCCTACTGCGCGAAGCGGTTCCGATACTCAGTCGAGTTAACGAAGCCGTTGACCATGTGGCGCGAGTCGGCGGGATTCGCATCCAGAACCTGAATCCAGTCCAGGTACAAAGCATCCGGATCGCGTCGCAAGTATCCAAAGTACTCCATCACCACAAACGCCTGGTTGTAGTTCTTCTGATAGACCTCGCCACTTTCGGCAATCTGTCGCAAAACCTGCGCGCGTGTCAGCGTGCCGGCGTTCAGTCCGTCGACCATTGATTGTCGATTCGACAAGTTCACTGCTGCCGTATTGATCAGCGCGTCAACGTAAGCGCTGTTGCTCAGTGAGTTGTATTGGGCAAACGCCGGCCGCGCCATGAAGTCGTTCGTGAACGCCGTCTTCGCTGCTTCCAACTGATCGTTTGTCAAAAAGCCGCTTACACGCTGGAGGTCGGGCGCGAACTCCGCGTAGTCAGGCTTGCGTCCCAATGCCGACGAGTAGAAGCGATAGACAAAGTAACCGCGCTCCTGGAATTCCTGCGAGCGGAAGAACATCTCCGAAATGTGCACGCGGTCGCAGCTTGTGTCGCCGGGCGAGCAGTTCCTGATCGTATTCACCCAGCCGATGAATCCGGGCGGGTCGGGTTCGCGGCCGAGGAAATCCAGATACTGCTGCCGCACGAAGAACTCAGTCGTGTCGATCGCGTTTGCGTGATCGCCGTTCGCTGAGGCGGTGAACGAAGCTTCGGTGTGCACGCCCAGCGAGCTGAAGCTGCGATTGGGCGGACTGAAGGTGTAGTTAGCGCGCGAGGGCGTCACGGTGTAGAAGCCGTTGGTCTCGATATTGTCGAAGCTGTAATTCCCCTGAGCGTCGGTGATCGTTTCGCGCGTCTGTGTGCCGCCGAGATTAATTGTAACGCCGCTAATCGGCAATCCATTGCTGTCCGCAATCGTCCCGCCGATGGTTCCGTTTGTGACCGAAGGCGAAGCGCCGTGGGTAATCACAAAGTCGGAGAACGACGGAACCGTCGTGCAAACAATCTTGCTCGCAAAGTTCACGTACGAGCCGTGATCCGCCAGCACGCCACTCTCTCGGTGCAGAATCTTCAGAGTGTTGAAGGTGGTCTGGTTCGTGATCGACGGCAGATAGAAACAGACGTCAACGGGGCCGGTATAGAAAGTAGAACTGGGCGTCACATCGAAAGCTGGCCCGGACCCTGGCGGCGCATCGCCCGGCACCGGAATGACAGTGATAGAGACGGTGTTGCCAACGATAGTGTCGGGTTGCACAACGTTGGCTGTTTCCCCGTCGCGTGGCGCAGCATCCGTAAACGTACTCGAGAAAACAAGCCTTACGTCATTCAGATCAACGTGCGTGTTCGAGCCTTGGGGCACAATTCTGCTCTCTGTCGCCTGCCGTTCGTAGGCTCCGATATCGACTACTGCGCCGGCAGTTAGATCGCCGTCAGCCTTGCGTAACAGTCCTCGCTGATCTGTGGTCAGAGCCGACCCGAGCGTCGGATTGCAAGTATTATCGAAGACGCAGTTGTCTCCCGCGTCGACCGCCGGACTGTTATAGAGCAATCCGTGAGTGAAAGTCGGGCCGCCGTTATTCATGAGCGCTGCAAGCAACGGGTCAATCGGCGAAACTGACGTGCCGACATGGTTCCCGTTGGAACCGTTGCTGATGCCGCTCATGCCGGTGCCGTCGCCAATCAGGTTGAATGAACTTGCGCCGTTGAGAATTCCACTGACATCGTGACGTGTCGTGCTGGGGCTGCCACCCTTGAAGTTGCCGGCCACGATTGTGTTCTTTAATGTGAATGTGCCGCCATTGACAAAGATGCCGCCGCCGGCGCCCGTGTTGTTGCTGTCAGAGTCGGTGCGGTTATTTGAAATAGTGACGTTGGTTAAGGTCGCCGTCGCTGAATTGTAAATGCCTCCGCCATCTACGGCGCTGTTGTTACCGCTGATCGTGCTGTTGGTGAGCGTCAACGTGCCGCTGTCGTTAAAGATGCCGCCGCCAGCGCCGCTGGTAGAGTTACCGCTTATGGTGCTGTTGGTAATAGTCAGCGAGCGGACATTCAAGATGCCGCCGCCATTTTGAGTGGCTGAACTATTGCTGATAACACAGTTCGTAAGCGTCAGCGTGCCGGAATTTTGGACGCCGCCACCGTTGTCGCTGGAGCCGCCGGAAATGATCAAACCCGAAATAGTGTCCGTTTGGCCAGGATACCCTTGATTCACCGTGAAGACGCGGGCTGTGTTATTACCGCTTAAGGTCAACAGATTCGCGCCCGGACCGTTGATATTAACGCTATGACCAACAAACAACGTGCCGTTCGTCAACGTGATCGTGGACGAGCCGATACTGAAGTTGATATCTATCGTGCCGCAGGCAGTGAGCGCATTGGCCTCTTCGATTGCCGCGCGCAAAGTACAGACGGAACCCGCCGTCGCGCACAGGCCATCGCCCGGATTCGCATCACTCGCGTCGCCGTTGTCATTAACGGTGAAGACGGTCGGACAAGGATCATTGTCGGTGATCGTCAGTACCGCGGCGTGCAGAACAACCGATTGCTCAGACAAACCGTCCCGGCGCGCGGCATTGATAGTCGTCGAGCCAAGCGAGAGATTCACTGTCTCGTTGGCCTCGGGTCTGGTGTCGTCGATGATCGGAACGTTGACCGTCATGCTGACGACGCCTTCGCCGAAGGTAACGACTTGATTGACGGCAGTGTAGTCGCCCGGCTGGTTAGCGGTGCCGTCGGACGTCGAGAACGTCGCCGAGATCGAGCCATTGCTGCCACCCACGCGCGTCAGGGTGATCGCGGCCATGCCGCCCGCGACGTTTTCGGCAACCGTGTACGTCGCCGAGGTGAATTGAATATCGCCTGCCCCGGCAGAGCCGTTAGCTACCGCGAAGCACGCCGAGAACTCGGACGTATTGAATGGTGTGCCTGAGTTTGTCGCCGTTGCGGTGACAAACTGTCCAATGGTTAGCACCGACGGATGGAACGTGAACGATACGTCGCCGTTCGAATCAGTCGCGGCCGTGGTCATCGAGCCGAGATAAGTCTTTCCTTCACCGTTGCCCGAAGTGTCACACGAAGAGTTCTGGTAGAAGTCGATCGTGAACGTTTGCCCGACGTTCGAGTTCAGCGTGCCGGTAATCGTCCTGGTACTGCCCGTAACCTGGGCCGAGGTAATAATCGGGAAGTTCTGCTGGTTGTTCGGGCCCGAATCCGGGTCCTTCGCGTCGTTCGGCGTAATACCGTCCGCGCCGAGGTCGATGCCCAGATCATTCGCCGTGCTCCCGTTCGAGAAAATAGAATTGCCGCGGACGCTGTTGCCCACGCCTGCGTCCACAAGGCGCACGCCATCACCACCCGTGATGCCGTTGAAGGCGATCGTATTGCCCTCACCCGCGTTTGTGCCGCCGACTGTATTGAATACTGAAGCGCCGCCTGCCAGGCTGATGCCGCTGCCGCCATTGCCGAGGGCGCTCGTGCCGTTGGCCTTCGTCCCGATGAGGTTGCCCTGGATCACATTGCTGTTGCTGTTCGTCAGCAAGACGCCGCCAGCGTCGTTGCCAGAGATGAGGTTGATGTCGCTGGGCGCCGATCCACCGATATTCATGCTGGAACCGGGCGAGGAGATACCGCTACCGGCGTTGCCCAGATCGAGTGTGCCGCTCACATCCGTGCCGATGAAGTTGCCCGTTACGCTGTTGCCGCCGCCGCTCTGAAGGCTAAGGCCGTGGCCGGTAAAGCGATTAATGGCAAATCCGCGGAGGATCGAGGTCCCGCCGGAAAGACTCAGACCTGTCACGCTCGCGCCTGCGCTGGCGCCGTCCAGTTCGATTCGCAGCACCGCGTTATCGCTCGCCGTGAGCGTGTTCAGGGTCGCGCCCGTCTGCGTATAACCGTCAATAACGACTGACTGCGTGGCGATCGGCAGCGCAGAGGTGGGAAGAATCGACCACCAACCGTGCGCCCAGTCAGGATCTTTATCCGCCGGTAGAGTCGCATCATTTGCGGCCGTCGTCGTCGCGACGTTGGCCAGCGTCACGGTTCCATTCGGACTACCTGAACCGTCGTCCTTGTAATAGAAGTGCCTCGGGTCAATGACCGGAATCGCGAAACTGATCGAGACTGCGGTGGCCGCGCTGTTGGCTGCGTTAATCGCTTCCCGCAGGGTGCAATCCTTATTTCCCGCGCCCGTCCCGAGCGGATCGTCGCATCTTCCGTCATTAGTGTCGGCAGTTGAGTTGACCACGAATCCCCCCGCCGGCGCGTCGTCATTGGTAATGGTGCCGACACCCTGGCTGGGGCTGCCGAGCGTAGCGTTGGTCGGGATGGACAGATTCACCAGGAACGTCTCGTTGGGTTCGTAGACGGTGTCCTTGCAGACCAGAATCGTAATTGGCTGAGACGTAGAGCCGGGTCCGCTCGCCGGGAAGGTCAGCACGCCCGACTGGGATATGTAATCCACGCCGCCGCCACAAGCTCCTCCCCCGGTAGCCGGATTGGCGCCCCCGGTATCGTCGGCAGTGGCGAATTGGACCGTTGAGCTCAAATCCGTGCTGCCCGTTCGGGTAACGGTGAAAGTAAACGAGGTGGTGCCGGGGGGCAGGGTACCCTCGTTCGCGGTCCGGTTGTTGATCGTCAGCGTCGGGGCCGCGTCGTCATTGACAATAGTCAGCGTGGCCGGATTTGGCGTTCCCAGCGAGGCGCCTACGCCTACGACGTTTGAGAGCGTCAGGTTAACGGTCTCGTTCGCTTCAGACTTGGTATCGCCATTGACCGTGACAACAATGTTCCTGGGACTCGAGTCGCCGCTGTCCCAATGTAGCGGACCTGTAGCCGGCGAAACCGAATAATCACCGTCGGCCGTAGTCGCCGTGCCGTCAGTGACCGTATAGGTAACATCGACCGCACCGGCGTGATCGCCATTACGCGTGACGACGACATTGACCGTGTGCGAGCCGGAATCTGTTTCCGTATCGTTCGTGTTGGCTACGGCGAACTGAATCGTGCTGGTGTGGCACTTGCCAGCGTTGCCGGCGTCCGCGAGCGCGGCGATCTCAGGACCAGAGAGAGAGCGGTTGAAGATTTCCACCTCATCGAGCGAGCCGGCCAAGAATGCGTTGTCGAACGCATTCGAACCAAGCCGGACGCCTGTGCTGTTCGTATCCGTGAAAACTGGTGTGGCTCTGCTGTCTTCCAATGCACCGTTAACGTACAAGGACATAAGACTCGATGTCTTTGTGACGGCGACGTGGAACCACGGCCCGACGCTTGCCGGGGTTGTACTGAAGAGCGTGAAGGCTGGGTCAAAGCAACGGTTGGTGTTACCGCCTCCAAGACAGAACCAGAAGCGATTGTCTGTTTGCTTTATTAGTCTCCAGCCGTCGCCGTTTGACGTCTGTGCAAAGCTCATCTTGTCGACCAACGACATATCGCCGGCACCCAAAGAATCAAAACGCACCCACGTATCGACGCTGAAGTCTCCTGAGGATACTTGCAGACTGGGCCCGTTGCCGCCATCAACATATGCCGTCGAGCCATTGAGACTGAATGCCTGTCCCACCTTGCCGGCGCCGAACGTCGCACCTCCCACGAGCGTGCCATTGTTCGGACCGGCGACATCGTTGGCGTTGTTCTGCCCGGGCCACCAACTGACCATGCTCGAAGGCGGCGGCGTGCAGGTGCGGCACTTGCCGGCAAAGCTGGCGTTGTAGATGTTGGCGACTTCCGTCGCACCGAGGGCGCGGTTGAATATCTCGAGCTCGTCGATCAGTCCCTTGAAATAATTGCCAGACTCTGTCCGCCCGAGATCGACGGGCGAGCCGTTATATTCGATGACAAAGCTCGGGCTGTATCCTAGCGATAGGAAGCTGGTAGTTTGTGAGACGCCGTCGATGTAAATCTTTGCGTCGGTGCTGTTGCCATTGACGTTCTGCCAGGTAGCCGCCACGTGGTACCAGGTGTTGGCTGAGGCCGCGAAGTTAACCTGCCAATCTCCATAGGTGCTCGCGGTGCGATTGTTGACCTGGAAGTCCAGGACGCCGTTGCTGAGCGTCATGGAATACGAATTCCAATTCCCGGTGGCGAGCGGCTTGGCGATAATTCCCTGCGTGGCGGATGGGTCGCTGGTATTGATCCACGCATCCAGGGTCAGCGCGGCCGGACGCAGACTTGGCGAGTCCGGCGCTTCAACCCATTGATTCGTCCCGTTAAGACTGAACGCTCGATCGACCTTGCCTGGCGCGAATGTCACGCCGCCGTTCAGCGTGCCGTTGTGTCCGCCCACCACGTCATCCGGGTTGCCATCACCCGGCCACCACGCGACCATGCCCGCAGGCGGCGCCGTGCAGACGGCCGCATTGACGTTGAGCGTAAACGTCGCGTCAGTAAACATTCCGCAGTTGTCGGTGGCCCGAATCGTAATCGTGTGGCCACCCACCGGCGCGGCGTTGCTGATCGAGACCACGCCCGTCGAGTTGTTCACCGAGATGCCGCCGGTGTAAGTACCTTGCGACTGCACGACGATCGAGGCCACGCTGCCGTTGTCACTCGGACCCGTGGCGGGCGTTATAGTCAGAGAGTTGCCTTCAGTGACGGAATACGTTGGCGAATAAGTCAGCACCGGCGCGGTGTTCGCCGTAACGTTGACGGTTAATGTATCGGTTGCCGTCGCGCTTGCGTTGTCCGTGACTGTCAACGTGAACGTCGAGTTCGTAGCCGTGCAACTCGCCGCGACATCTGCGGTGACCTTGCCCGATACGTCGATGCTGATGTTGCTGATGGTCACACCACTTCCGGTCAATGGTGTTGCAGTCACAGTCAGAGTATTAGCGGGCTGGTCTGCGTCGCTGACCGTTGCTATTTGTCCATTGATAGCCGCAGTGCCCTGTTGCCTTGAAAGCGGCGCGGCTGCCGTGATCGTCGGATTCGTGTTGGCCGTCGCCGCTACTGTGAAGCATTGCGAGAATTCAGATGTATTGTTGCCGACATCCGTCGCCGTCGCCGTAATGAAACGACCTGCCGTCAAGGTCAAGCTGCCCAGGCTGAACGTGCCGTTGCCATTTGAATCAGTCGATACAGGGGTAGAGCCCAGGTAAGTCTGCCCCTCGCCATAGCCGGTCGGCGAGTTGGTGCCGTTACAGTCGACGTTGGTGAAGAGCTCTATAGTAAACGTCTGACTTGCCGCCGAGTTCAGATGGCCCGTGATCGTTCCAGTGCTGGCGAATGCCGAATAGATTACTGGGAAGTTTTGCAGGTTGTTCGGACCTGGATCACCATCACCAACATCGTTCGGCGTTACGCCGTCAATCCCCAGGTTGATTCCCAGCCCTGTGTTCGAATAGATCGAATTCTGACTGATTAGATTACTGACGTCGCCGAAGCTGCTGACGCGAACACCATCGCCGCCGTTGCCGGCGATGATATTGGCGGCGGACGTATTTTGAATTGACGGAGCCACCGGAGCCTGGTTTGCACGGTTGGTTGCGCGATTGGTTGCGCGATTGGCCGCAGTTCGTTTCGCCGCGCCCGCGGGTTGCTGCGGAGACGCGACGGCATTCTGGGCGCGGCCAGCGAAGGTGTTACGATTAACTTGGACGGTTTTGCCTGACGGAACTCCGATCGTATTATTCGACGCGCTCTGGTAAATCTCGATTCCCGCGCCACCGTTTCCCATCCCCGTAGAGGTCACTCCGCTCGCGTTGACGCCGATGAAATTCCCCTGCACCTTGTTGAGGGATCCCGCAAGGATCGCGACGCCTTCGCCGACATTGCCAGAGATAACGTTGCCCTCGCCGGGATTAGCGCCGCCGATCGTGTTCGACGAAGATCCCTGTATCGAAACGCCGTCGCCGCCATTTGGAACCGCGGCCGTTCCGGCTGAATTCGTGCCGATGAAGTTACCCTGCACTTTGTTTCCGTTACTACTGGTGCTCTGTACCTTTATTTGAATGCCATCGCCAGTGTTGCCGGAAATGACGTTGCCAAACCCGGAGATACCGAGGTTGTTGTTCGAAGCGTCAAGGATGACGATTCCGATTCCGTTAGGTATTGCGCTCGTGCCAGTCCTGTCCGTACCGATGAAGTTGCCTTGCACTGTATTCTGGCTGGCTTTGTTAATGCCGATGCCGTTGTTTACGTTTCCGGAAATGACATTATCGCCATCGAGCACCGCGCACCCAATCGTGTTTCCGGAAGCGGCGGCCTGAATGCTGACGCCGAAATTGTTGCTGAGAGCAGTAGAACCATTCCTATCAGTGCCGATGTAATTGCCTTCCACGACATTCAGCGTTACGGACAGGCCTGAGAGATCTATGCCGGTGCCGGACGCGAATCCGGAAATCAGGTTGCGCACAGCCGGGGTTTCGCCGCCGATAAAATCGTTGGAGCCGTTTGCGATTTGGATACCGCCGCCCAAGCTGCCCTGGCTTAGCGTGCCGGACACGTCCGTACCTATGAAGTTTCCAGAGATCGTATTTCCGCCCGCGTCGTTAAGAAAGACGGCGAACTGCATGAAGTGATTGATGGCCAGCCCGCTGACGGTCGAGCCTCCTGGTCCGGTAACTTCGAACGCGTGCCCGGTAGAAAGATTTGCGCCGTTCAGCTCAATGCGAAGAACTGCGTTGTCGCCTTCGTCGAGGTGCAAGGTATTCGAACTCGCGACGGGCTGCGAGTAACCATCGATGAAGACAGGATCGGTTATCGCCGGCAGCCCTCCCAGATCGACCGAGAGCTGGATCGACCACCAACTGTGCGGCCAGTCAGGATCCTTATCCGACGGGAGTCTCGCGTCATCCGCCGCAGTGGTTGGCATGACGTTGCCCGACGATACGCCGCTCCCACTGTTGTCTTGGTAATAGAAGTGACCCAAATCACCGACCGGGATATTGAACGCAATTCGGTCCGGCCCGGGATGGGTGTTGGCGGCATTGATCGCTTCGCGCAGAGTGCAATCGCTCGCGTCACAAACGGTGTCATCATGGTCTGCGGTCGTGTTGACGACGTAAGTTTGCAACTCAAACGCACCGATATCGACGTGGCTGCCCTGCGGTCTCGCGACGCCGCGCTGGTCTGTCGTGACGCCCGGCTGCCCGTCGCTGCAGCCGTCGGTAGTCAGCACGCAGTCGTCGCCCGCATCGATCGCCGGACTGCCAAAGAGCAGCGCCTGTGTCTTGGTCGGCCCGCCGTAGTTCTGGAGCGCGCCGAGTTTCGGATCAGCTGGTGCGGCGAGCGTGCCGACTTTGTCGCACAAACTGCTGCAGGTCGGGTCGTTGGTGAATCCCGTGCTTCCGTCGCCGATACCGATCAAGTTGTGGCCCTGGCTGGTAAAGCTGCCGTTAACATCCGCTCCCGACGCTGGGAACGGCGGATTGTTGCCGGCCACGATTGTGTTGCGCAAATTGATGGATGCACTGCCATTGAAGATGCCACCGCCGACGCCGGATGAATTGGAGCTGACGGTAGCGTTCGTCAGCGTCAGTGTGCCACTGTTGGCATAGATTCCACCGCCCTGGCCGGCGTTCGTAGCAGAGTTACCGCTGATCGTGGAGTTAGTGATATTAACGGTCCCGCTAAGGGTGTAGATGCCGCCGCCGCCGTTGTTAACAGGGTTACCGCTGATCGTGGAGTTGGTGACGTTGAGCGTTCCGAGTTTGGTGTAAATACCGCCGCCGGTGTCAGTAGCAGAGTCACCGCTGAGCGTGCAGTTGATGACGTTGACTGTTCCGCCGTTGTTGAGAATGCCGCCGCCGTTTACAGCAAGTCCGTTACTGATGGTTAGGCCCGTCAAGTTCACCGCCGCCGATATATTGAAGACGCTGCTCGCGTTATTGCCACTGACCGTCAACACGTTCGCGCCTGTGCCATTGATGTTGACGTTGTTGGTAATGCTCAGCTCGCCAACGCCTCCGCCCACTCCGAGCGTGATAGTGCACGAACCTGCTCCCAAGTTGCAGCCAGGGTCGGTCGCAATCGGAATCGCAAACGTGATCGTATTCGTGTCCGGGTCGGCGTTCGCTGCGTTGATCGCTTCGCGCAAGCTGCAATCGCCCGGCAGACAGGTGTTGTTCGTATCGGCCGTCTTGGTTACGACCAGCGTCGCCGGCGGTGCGTCGTCGTTGGTAATCGTCAGCGTCGCGGGATTAGTCGCACCGAGCGCCGCGCCGTTCGTTGGGGCACTGAGCGTGAGATTGACCGTCTCGTTCGCTTCGTAGGCCGTGTCGCCTTTGACCGTGACGGTGAAGGTCTTGCTGGCGCTGTCGGTGTCGCCCCAATTCAAATCACTGAATGCCTCGACATAGTCAGTGCCGGCCGTCGCCGTACCCGCGCTCGTGGCACAATGCACTGAGGCCGCGCCGTCGCTCCCACCCGTGCGCGTGACGGTAATCGTCACCGTGTGATCGGCATTTGTCTCAGAGTCGTTGTAATTCGCCGCTGAGAATTGCAGCGTGCCGAATACGGGTGCGGCTGCCGTGAAGCATTGCGAGAACTCACTCGTGTTGCCGCTTCCGTCAGTCGCCGTGGCCGTAATCACTTGTCCCGCGGTAAATGAACCTGCACTGAACGTGAATGACACATTGCCGTTCGCGTCCGTTGCGGTCGTAGTCACCGAGCCCAGATACGTCTGTCCTTCGCCGTAATCATTTGGCGCGACCGCGTTGCAGGAAGAGTTGGCGTAGAAATCAAGCGTGAAAGTCTGGCCCACGGTCGAATTGAGCGTGCCCTGAATGACATTAACCGGTCCCGCAACCGCGCGCGTAATCACCGGGAAGTTTTGGAAGTTGTTCGGCCCCGTGTCGGGATCCTTGTTGTCGTTGGCGGTGACGCCGTCCTCGGCCAGATCAATTCCTAATCCAGTGTTCGAAAAGATCGAGTTTCCTCTGATGCTGTTGCCGGTCCCGCTTTGAATATCAACGCCAATGTTGCCGTTGAAGGCGATGATGTTGGCTGCTCCAGCCGCCGTGCCGCCAATCGTATTGTTCGAAGCCGAGCCGTGCACGAATACGCCGCGAATACCATTCGGCACGCCACCCGTGCCCGCGGCGTTCGTGCCGATGAAGTTACCCTGTACTGTGTTGCTGATAGTGGTAGCGTTTTCAAAGAGCACACCCGCGTTTCCGTTGCCGGAAATCAGATTGCCCGCGCCGCTCAACGTGCCACCAATCGTGTTGCCGGTCGAGCCGCTGTCTACCTCAATACCAAAGTCAGTGTTGGCGATAGCCGCGGTGCCGAGGGCGTTCGTGCCGATAAAGTTGCCCTGGACGATGGTCCCGGTCGTGCTGCCGCCGGTGATTAGGATCCCGTTCTCGTCGTTGCCGGAAATAACGTTGCGCGCGAGCGCACTGGTCCCGCCGATGGTGTTGGTGGCTCCGACAACCGAAACTCCGCGTCGCGTGTTACCGAGATCGAGAGTGCCGCCGGCGTCAATGCCGATGAAGTTCCCCTGCACGAAGTTGCTCGGCCCATTGATCGCAATGCCGTCAAAGCTGTTGCCGGAGATCAGGTTGCGCGCCGCCAGCGTGGCGCCGCCGATGGTGTTTCCGGAAATACCGACTTCGACAAAGACACCGCCATTGCCGTTCGGCCGCGCGATTGTGCCGGTCGGATCGGTGCCGATAAAGTTTCCCCGCACCGTATGACCGTTCGACAACAACTTGATGCCGAAGCCGCTGCTGTTAGCGAAGCGGTTGATGACGAGCCCCTTGATTGTGCTGGGTGGGCCGCTGAGGCTGAGGCCGCCGGTGGCCGTGCTCGCACCCGTGCCGTCCAACTCAATGAGCAGGACTGCGTCATCTGAGTTCGCCTGGGTGTTCGCGCTCGCAACGCCCTGCGTATAGCCGTCGATGATCACCTGATGCGTGATCGTCGGGAGCGCGCTGGCGGGCGAGATCGTGTGCACGCCGCCGCCGGTAATGTTGAAGTTGATCGTGAGCGCGCCGCTGCAAGACGACAGCGCGTTCGCTTCCTGAATCGCTGCGCGCAAGGTGCACACGCCGCCGGTTGTCCGGCACGTGCCATCACCCACGCTCTCGTCCCCTGCATCACCTGTGTCGTTGACGATGAGCGTGCCTGGGCAGCCAAAGAACCAGTTGATGTTGTTTCCCGAGTTGGTCGAGTTGGCCGCCGTAACCAGAGTGCCACCGCTCGCGTCGCTGTCTTTCACATCGACAAAGCTGACTGATTGCGTTGCGGGAGCATGCAACTTCCACTGCGTGCCGCTACTGGTTGAGCGCAGAGACAACAGCTGACTCGACGCGCCGTTCAATGTCAGCGAGTGTGTGACCGTCGTTAAGCTGCCGGCGGTGAAGTTGAACTGCTGCGCGGTCGTGACTGACTTGGTAAAGTCATAAAACGAAGTGTCGCCGGTGATCGTCTGGCCCGTCGCGCCGTTGAAGGTGACGCGAAATCCGTTGGCATCGAACTCCCCGCCACTAGCCAGCGTCCAGTTGCCGCTAACGGTGATTGGGCCTGAGAGGGCGAGAATGCCGGCGCTATCAATCTGCACATTGTTATAAGCAGTTGCGCTGGTAAACGTGCCCGACTGCACGCGCAGCAATCCCGTCACACTCAGCGTGCTGCCTGCTGCAGTCACACCACCGCCGCCGGTATGATTGATCATCAGATTCGCAAAGGTCGTGTTGCCGGATATAGTTTGAGCATTGCCGCTGCCGTTAAGGGTAACGGTGCTGGTGCCCGCAGTGAACGCGGCGGTGTTGCTCCAGTTGCCGCCGACGCTGATGGCGCTGCAGTTCGCCGTGAAGGTGCCGCCAGTTAGGCTCACTGCACCGGAAACAGTGACCGCAAAGTTGCTCGCCGAAGTATCGAACGTGCCCTGCGTGACCGACAGAGTCGCTGCGGACAGCGCTCCGTTCAGGACCGCTGAGCCGGTGCTCTTCGTGACCGTGAAACCACTGAATGCTTTGTCCGCGCCCGACCCTCCGGTCGTGATCGTTTGCGTTCCGGTGCCGTCAAAGGTGACGCCGAAGCCGTTCGGAGTGAACGTGCCGGCGTTCGTCCAGTTGCCGCTGACAGTGATTGGCCCGGCCAGCGACAGCGTGCCGGCGGCCTGTATGTCCACGTCCACGTAATCGCTATGGCTCGAATAGACTCCTTGTATGATTTGGAGCAATTGCGCGGCCTGGCCAGAGTTGCCGGTGACCGTGTTATTGCCACCACCGCCCGTGTTTGAAATCAGGAGATCGGCAACTGACGAGGGCAGTCCATTTCCTACTGCCTGGTTCGTGCCGCCGTCGTAATCATAGTTAGCAGTGTTGCTGAAACTACGGGTGGTTGTGCGAATGCTTCCGCACGTGCTCCCGATTCCGCACGCGGCGGTCGTGATGCCGTTCGCATCGGTGATGTGCAACCAACCGCCGGAGGCGAGAACGAACGCGCCGGCGCCGGAAACCGTGAAGGTGTCGGTATAGAGATTCGCGCAGGTGTTCACCGTCATCGTTCCGGTGATAATGACGTTGCCCGTCAAGTGAACAGACGTACCGCAGTTATTAATCGTGACGTTGTGGTACGTACCGGCCGCAAGATTTCCTGAGCTATTGAAGACCATATCTTGCGGCGCAACGGTGAGATTGGTATTGCCGCTAATCGTGTCGTTGGTCGCGGTTATGGTTGTGCTGCCGTACGCAACCCCCGTGGCCAGACCCGTGAGATTGATAGTAGCCGCCGCGGCATTGCTGCTCGACCACGAAACTTCGCCCAGGTCGAAAGCTTCATTGGTGGTGCTGGCCGGAAAGCACGACACGCAGCCACCGAGCGCGTAAAAGACGCCGTTGGTCACCGCACCCGAAAGAGTTGATCTCGCGGTCGGCAGGTTCGCACCACTGGACCACGTGTCGGTAAGCGGGTCATAGATGTCTACCCGATTGCTAATGGCGCCATCGTAGCCGCCGGCCACCACAATTTTTCCTTTTACCGTGGCTGTTGCCATGGACGATCTGGCTGTTGGGAGAGGTGCCTTGGTGGTCCAGGTGTTGCTCCCAGGATCGTAGGCTTCCACCGTCGTCTGTAAGGGGTAACCACCGATCGCATATAACTTACCGTTGACAGCAGCCAGGCTAAAATCGGTACGCGTGGCGGTCATCGGCGCCTTGGGGGTCCAAGTGTTTGTCGATGGATCGTAGGCTTCCAGAGTCTTGTACGTAATTGTCTGGTTGCCATTCTGTCCGCCCAGCACGTACAGGATTCCATGGATTACCGCCCCCCTGGCATTGAACCGTGCGGTAAGCATCGTCGCCCGAGAAGTCCACGCATTCGTGGCCGGGTCATAGGCATCCATCGTGGCCAGCAGGTTGCTCGCACATACCCCTGCACATCCGCCTGCAACATAAAGCAGATTGTTGATGACTCCCGATGCAGAGTCGTACCTGCCTGTCGGTGTTGACGGCTTACTCGTCCAGGTGTTCGAAACGGGATTATACGCATCCACCGTAGAGAGAACTAAGCCGTTATTATTTCCGCCGACAACATAGATCTCACCTAACAAACTTGCTGCCGTAAACCAGGAACGCGCTGACGGCATGGCTGCTTTACTCGACCAGGTCGCAGGTCCCGACACCAGTGCTCGCGTCGAGCTGTCGCTGAAAGTGCCGGTCGCCGTGTATTGCTGCGTGGCCGCCAATGCAATACTTGCGTTGGCCGGCGTCACCGCGATCGATACCAGGCTGGGGCCGAACGACCAGTTCAGGTTGTTGGTTGAATCGACCGAGCTTGTCGCATTTACTGTGGCGCCGCTGCTCGCGTTGCTGTCCTGCACATTGACGAAGTTCACGGACTGCGTCGCCGGAGCATTGAGGTTCCATTGAGTGCCAGTTGCAGTTGAACGCAACGACAGCAACTGTCCCGACGCGCCGGTCAACGTCAAAGAGTGCGTCACGGTCGTCAGGCTGCCGTTGGTGAAATTGAATTGCTGCGCGGAACTTACGGACTTAGTGAAATCATAGAAAGAAGTGTTGCCGTTGATTGTCTGTCCGGTCGGGCCGTTGAAGGTGACGCCGTGACTGTTCGCAGTCAGTGTCCCGCCGTTGTTTGTCCAGTTACCGCTGACCGTGGCGTCTGCATCGAGCGACAACGTCGCGCCGCTGTCGATCTGAACGTTGTTGTAGGTGCTGGCGCCTGCGTAGATGCCTGACTGAACCCTAAGCAATCCGGTGACCGTCTGTCCCGAATTGCCAGTTACTGTATTGCTGCCGCCGACGCCCGTATTCGCAATGGTCAAATTAGTAACTGACGCGGGTAACTGGTTGCCCACCGCTTGGTTCGCGCTGCCGTTGTAAGTGTAGTTGGCGGTTGCGCTGTACGATCGCGCGCCTGCTACCTGAATGTTGCCCGATGACGCAGTTGACGTGATTCCCGCTGTCGAGCCGATGCCGAGCGTGCCGCCGGAAGCAAGCGTGAAGTTGCCTGCGCCCGAAACTACGCACGTTCCGCAGTTGAGTGTTCCGTTAACCGTGAGTGCGGTGCTGTCCGTAACTGCGCCGCCAACCAGCGTCAACGTCGCACCGGAACTCAGGCTTACGCCCGCGGCATTAGTAATTGCTATTGTTTGATTCAAGGCCACAGTTAGCGTTCCGGCGCCGCTAATCGTCTGCGCGGACGTTCCGTTCAAGTTAACTGTTCCGACGGTGAGTGGATTGAAATTGAGCGTTCCGGCGGCTGCGACCGAAATGTTTCCCTTGATCGCATGGCCGGGCGTTCCGGTCATGTTGAAGTTGAGCGTTCCGGCGGTGATCGTCAGGTCATTTATTGACACGGCACTGGCGCCGGTGACTGTTATCGTAGTTGCTGCGATATTCAACTCGAAATTGGCGTAGGTGCGACCGTTGAAAGAAGGTGTACCGCTGCCCTGATGGCTAAAAAGACTGCCGCTCTGGAAAACAACGCATGAACTTGGCTGAGTGGCACCGAAAGGATTACTTCCCGCAATGAACACGAATGTAGAGCCGCTGGCAAACACTATTGAGTTGAGGTTAGTTGTGCCGAATGGGTTTCCTGAAAACGCTGTGCCTTCCGTGAATGTGGCGCCACTATTGAATGTGATTCCACTGGCATCAACCGCCGTTAATCTGTGAGCACCAGCAGAGAGTGTCATTGACCCACTAATACTTCCCGTCGCTCCGGTCGCAACGTTGATGGTGAGTGCGATGGCTGTATTGACATTAAGCTGCGAACCTGTGGCGACCGACAGATCCGTTCCGGTGCCGCCCGCGATAATTAGCGTGGCGGTGGCCCCTGCTTGCAGAGTCACGTTGGTATTACCGGAAACCGACAACTGCCCAATCGTCTGAGTCGGAACACTCGTCACCGTCGTCGTCGCGGCGTTATTGAAAATCAGAATGTCATCGACGGCAGGTGTTGTGCGCGTCGGTGTCCAGTTAGTTGATGTCGCCCAGGACGCGGTTGCCGTTTGATTCCATGTGTAAGTCGTCGCAAAAGGCACCGGCGCAGGCGGGCTTAACGTTCGTGCCGCAGGCGCAGTGCGCGCGGTTCTAGTCGCGAAGATTGTCGAAGACCAGAGGTCAGAGATCAGAGGTCGGAGGTCGGTGCTGGTTGCGCGAGCGACAATCAATCCGGTCGCGAGCAATCCTACCGTTAGGAATGCAGCGAGGATCATGCTCAACCTCGCGCGACCAGCGGCGTTACAGAACCCCGACCTGTCGGGGTAGCGACCGGATGCTAAGTTCAAGTTGGGTGGTAGCATCCCCTCGCTACCGCTCGGGGTTCTGTACCCTTCTTGTGAAAAACAGAGGTCAGACGTCAGAGGTCGGAGGTCAGTGCGGTGGTGAGCAGTACTGCCTTCTGCGCGTCTGGCTCCCTCTCCCTCTGGGAGAGGGTTGGGGAGAGGGCTTAGTGCCGACGAAAACACATTTCTCTTTTTCTTTTCTCTGAGGCTCAGCCTCAGAGAAGAAGATTCATTTTCGTGGTACCGCGAAGCTGTAAGCCCTCTCCCCGGCCCTCTCCCAAAGGGAGAGGGAGCGGCAAGAGCGATGAGCGTGCTCAGTCGGGCGCGACCGGCGGCGTTACAGAACCCCGACCTGTCGGGGTAGCGACCGGATGCTAAGTTCAAGTTGGGTGGCAGCATCCCCTCGCGACCGCTCGGGGTTCTGTACCCGGCTTGTGAAAAACAGAGGTCAGAGGTCAGAGGTCGGAGGTCAGTGCGGTGGTGAGCAGTACTGCCTTCTGCGCGTCTGGCTCCCTCTCCCTCTGGGAGAGGGCCGGGGAGAGGGTGCGTAGCTTGAGGGTGCGTAGCTTGAGGGTGCGTAGCTTGAGGGTGCGTAGCTTGAGGGTGCGTAGCTTGAGGGTGCGTAGCGCGGAATCTCCCTCTCCCTTTGGGAGAGGGCCGGGGAGAGGGCTTACAGCTTC
>DASZZL010000090.1:0-6076 GCA_035545035.1 Pyrinomonadaceae bacterium | reverse complement strand
TTTTTCCAAGTGGTTCAGCCCCAGGCAAAGTCGGTCCACGACCGCGCCCAGGCTGGGAAAGACCTGGTTGCCGAAGTAGTTCTCGCGCAGGTGATCCCAGATATGCTCGACCGGGTTGAGTTCCGGGCTGTAGGGAGGAAGGGGAAGGAGCCGCATATCGGCAGGCACGCGCAAAGCGGCGGCCCGATGCCAGCCCGCTCCATCCAGCAACATCAAGCAGAATTCCCCAGCGAAGTCCGCCGAAGCCTGGGCCAAGAACACGGACATCGCTTCACTGTCCACCCAGGGCAAAACCAGGGAGGAGAATTTGCCGTCTTGCGGGCTGACCGCCACCAACCCGTAGACATATTCTCGGATCACCTGCTGTCCGACGGTGGGTCGCCAGGGCCAGGATGCCCAGCAACGGCGATGGTCGCTGAGACGTCCGAAGCGCGCCTCGTCCTGAAACAGCAGGCGCACCGGCATGCCCTCCGGCCGCTCCGCTAGCGCTTCCTGGAGGAGCCTGGGGAGTTTTTTTTGAAGGCCTCTTGGCTCTCCCGGCTGGCTTTGACGTGCCGAGGACGGGGGCCTAACTTCCGCCAGCGATGCCGGTGCAGCAAGCGATAGAGGTAACCGAGCGAAACATTCTTGCCCGTAACTTGGCAGAGTTGGCGGTGCATCTGTCGGGCGGTGAGGATCTGACCTTGCTGGGCGCGCTCCTCGAAACTTTCCAGAAAGGCGGCTTCTTGAGCGAGGGAGAGATAAGCCCAGCGGCGCCCGCCTCGACCCCGGCGCTCCAGACCTCCCGGCCCGTGGCGATTGTACTGGCCCACCCAGAGCCACACCGCTTGCTTGGAGACGCCCAGCAAGGTAGCGACGTGGTGGGCAGCAAAAGGCCCCATGTGAGTCAGCCAAATGGCCAGACGCTTCTGGTACTCCTCGCGACTGTGCGCTTCCCGAACCCAAGTCTGCAAGTCCTCCGGGCACAACCACGCTTTGATCGAGGCGGGTCTTCGCATCTCTTCTGTACCCCGCTTCGATCATATAATGCTCTATATTTGATGTCAATTCAGTATCAGCCGTGTCTTCCGCGGCAAGTTCATTGCAGGCTTGCGCCGCGCCTTTCGCAACCACCATCTTGTCTTCTACGGCGAGTGCCTGTCGCTGGCGAACGAAAAAAAATCAGGACCTTTCTACGCGCGCTGTTCCAGCAGGATTGGGTCGTCTATGCCAATACCTTGCTCGGTTTGGCCGTACTTTGGGATGAATGGGAACCAAACGATTTCGACCCAACACTGCTCGGCGACAAACGAGCTTGAGCTGGCAACAGCCCGCGGTGACTGGCCCAGTCGATCTGGTCTGCGATTCCTCGGTGACAAGTTGAAAGCAGCTTGGGTCAACGGAGCCAGTATGTCCCTTCCTGCAGCCCTCTGACGGAAATTGAAGGTCTCGCAATAGGCTCGCATTTGCCCTGAGAGGCGCTATATTGGGCGTTAGATGTGATTGCTAGAATTGGAGGGAAGAATAAAATGAAGACGCCATCTCGAATCGAGCGAGACACCATGGGCGAAGTTCTGGTTCCTGCGGAAGCACTTTACGGCGCCCAGACCCAGCGCGCGGTCGAAAACTTTCCCATTAGCCGGCTTCGCTTTCCGCGCCCCTTCATCCGCGCGCTAGGCATCATTAAAGCTGCAGCCGCCAGGGTCAACGGCGAACTGGGAGTACTTCCCCGGGATTTGGCCGCAGCCATCGAAGCGGCAGCCCAACAGGTCGCCCAAGGTGATTATGATGCACAGTTCGTGGTCGATATATTCCAGACTGGAAGTGGTACGTCAACGAATATGAACGCGAACGAAGTGATCGCCCGTATTACAGGTGCCCATCCCAATGACCACGTCAATCTCAGCCAGTCGAGCAACGATGTCATCCCTACCGCGATACATGTGGCCGCCGCAGAGCTCGTCCATCACGAACTGCTCCCGGCCATCACGTCCCTGCATTCAACGCTTCGCGAAAAAGCCGAGGAGTTTGACGATGTCCTCAAGATTGGACGTACCCATTTGCAGGATGCTGTGCCGATTCGCCTTGGCCAGGAGTTCAGCGGCTACGCGCGCCAAGTCGAACTCTCGCTAGATCGAGTTCGGCGAGCGCTCGACGGGATATACGAACTAGCGCTCGGGGGGACCGCTGTCGGTACAGGATTGAACGCACCACCGGGCTTTGCAGCGGCAACGATTCAGGTCTTGGCGGAACAAACGAAGCTGCCATTCCGAGAAGCTCAAAATCACTTCGAGGCGCAGGCTTCCAAGGACGCAGTGTGCTTTCTCAGCGGAGCACTGAAGAGCTACGCTGTGTCGCTCACGAAAATCGCGAATGACATTCGTTGGTTAGGGTCCGGGCCCCGCTGTGGGCTCGGCGAATTGCGGTTACCTGCCGTTCAACCGGGTTCCAGCATTATGCCCGGCAAGGTAAATCCGGTGATTGCTGAGAGTGTGTTGATGGTCTGTGCCCAGGTGCTCGGCCATGACGCCACCATTACCTGGGCCTGCGCCTCGGGGAACTTCGAGTTGAACGTCATGATGCCGGTGATTGCCTACGACCTTCTGGAGTCGATTGAGCTCCTCGCTGCGACCACGAAAAACTTCGAGAAGAGGTGCATTGCTGGCCTGCAAGCTGACCGGGAACGTGCGTCTACCTTTGTTGAGCAGTCCCTTGCGATGGGCACAGCGCTGGTTCCGGAAATCGGCTATGATCGAGCTGCGGCGCTCGTTAAAGAGGCCTACGAAACCGGTAGAACGATCCGAGAAGTTGCACGGGGGAAAAGCGGGATACCCGCAGATCGTTTGACTCGACTTCTCGATCCTCATCGCCAGACGGGCCCAACTTAGTTATGAGACGCCCTGGAAATCTCTAGCCACGAGGGACCACGGTGCAACGGCGCGCTTCACCGCCGAGCAGTTCACCAGACGCTTGCCAGATTTTCGCCCCCAATTCAATCGCGTTGCTCCCACTCCAAGAGCTCCCGAAGTTCCCTGTCCAAGTCTCGAATGATACGTGCAGCTTCTTTTTGCTGTTGGGGCGTGGCTTCGGCATTTTCCAAGGCAGCGATTATTTTCTCTTCCTCTTCGGTCATTAGAATATTCTAGCTCTCCCGCTTTTCGGAAACTAATGGTTTCTGTCCCTACTCGCTATGGCAAGCACACGCGACAACGACGGTAGCCCGCAGCCATGTTTGGATAGGTCCTGAGTAGTCGCCGACTCGGAAACTATCCCAGCGACTTGCGGTTCCTCCTCTGACGTCGGCGCTCAATTGGCCGTGAACTCGCCCACTCAGAAAGCAAGTAGCGCAGACCTCCGTCTTTGTCTGCGGCTTTTTTCTTCTTGACGATACCGAATGGCTGGCACTCCAATTCGCGTTCTGGGATCCGCAGGTATGTTGATCCGGTCAATCGTCAAACCACAGCGGCGTTGTGGTGCTGGCGCACTCACGCCGGAATATTCGTGCACGCTGGACCATCGCCAGTCAAGCGCTCGGCTTACCAGCCCGGCTTTGACCGGGTTCAGGTGAATATACTCAACCTTCTCGTTATATTCTTTCACGGTACGCAGGGCACGATCAAAAAAACGAGGCTGTCACAACTCGCTTCCAGCACGGCGCTGCCGGTTAATCTGTATCATCGAACTGAGCTTGATGGATTTCATCACCACGGAGATGGTCAGCGGATAGACCGGGGCGCAGATCAGGTGCCAGTGATCGGGAAGAAATACCCAGGCGGTTAGCACGAAGGGATTCAGGACGCGCGCCCTGCGGCAGGCGAGCGCCCAGCAGCGGAAATCTGAGTCGCGCAACTCGTTTCGCCGTCTGAGCAGCCGCACCGTGTCGAAGAAGAATCGATCGGAAAGAAAAGGGCGGCGCAATCGCGACACCGAGCTGGAATACACGACCATTAACATCACGACAAGAAAAGCCGCAGACCTCAACGATGGAGGTCTGCGCTACTTGCTTCGAATCGCTCTGAGTGCAGCGAAGAGGCTCATAATAAACTTCGCGAAGGATCTCGGCATTTTCTTGCCGGTGTGCTTAGGTCTGCGGATTTTTTCTTCACGACGGCGAACGCTTCAGCAACCGCACGGTAACGAAAACGAATCGATCGGAAAGAAAAGGGCGGCGCAGTCTTGACAGGGGTAAGAAAATAATACCGTAGAGATGGTCACCCACAAGCCGCAGACCTCAACGCCGGAGGTCTGCGCTACTTGCTTGCCGGGACTGAACTATGTAGCGACAACAGGGATCGCCGGCCACTATATGCTCTGGCCGGCTCACGGTGGCCTGAAGGAGCTCTCGGAACATGGACAGTTCGCACACGCAAGCATGTTGACATTGCTGCGCCACACGGGCAATGGCGCAGTTGTGCTCAGTAATCTGGAACGTGCGGTGATCCACTTGTTCCCATTCGGCCATGTAGCCCGCCCCGGTCATTATCTTGGCCATTTCGGCCACGCGTCCCCGCAGTGGCTTGCCCGCCATGCGCGAGGAGTATCGGGCTACCGTCGCTTCTTTCATGTGCTCGAAGATGCGGGCCAGTTTGGTCTCTCCATCCAGCTCAGCAATGGAGCGGATGAGATTGCTCGCCAGCATCCCGTACTCCTTCGGGAAAAAGGCATCCGCGCTGGCACTCAAAGAATAAACATAGTGGGGTCGCCCCACGCCGCGTCGTTCTAAGGTCGTCTTGACCAAACCCGCTTTCTCCAACACAGCTAAATGGTGGCGAACAGCCATGCCTGTCACCTGGAGGGAACGGGCAATGGCTTTCACCTCGCATCGGCCGATGAGCTTCAGATAGGCTAGAACACGCCGTTCGGCGGGGCTGATCAGCGCAGGCTCGTTCATGTGCTCATTCTAGTTGGGGTCGGTGGGTTTGACAATCTAGAATTTGTAAAGGTATTTGTAAAGGTTTATTTGTAAAGGTTTATGTTGACAAATTATCTGACCAGCCGTAGGGTGAAGAGGGAGGGAGCCAATGGCTTACATAATTGCTGAGCCCTGCATCGGCACAAAGGACACCGCGTGTGTGGATGTGTGCCCGGTTGATTGCATCCACCCAGCTAAAAATCGCGATTATCACGGCGGGCCAGAGAACCAAGGAACAAAAAACTTCGACGAAGTGCCACAGCTCTATATAAACCCAGAGGAGTGCATTGACTGCGGCGCTTGCGTTCCAGTCTGCCCGGTGACAACTATTTTCGTGCTCGAAGATCTGCCAGAAAAGTGGGCCAACTATACGCAAATCAATGCTGACTATTTCAAGCCAGCGGCTGGATAGGTCGCGACCCGCCGGGCGAGCCTATATTTCTCCGCACGACAACCGGGGCACTGAGGGCGTCGAGGGTCTTCACCAATCCTGACAGGACAGCACGCCGCAGGAAAGTTGAGCGATCGAGGAGGCTAGCATGCCCGAATATGTCAAAGTAGCGCAGGCGAGCGAGCTTGAACCTAACCACGGCAAGTTGGTCGAGGTGCAAGGAAAGAAGATCGCCCTGTTCAACGTGGACGGTAAGTTCCACGCCATCGACAACACCTGTACGCATCGCGGCGGCCCTCTCTCAGAAGGGGAGCTCGAGGGCGACGAGGTCACTTGCCCCTGGCATGGCGCCAAGTTCAAGGTCAGCACCGGCGAGGTGCTCAGCCCGCCGGCGCCGCTAGGGGTGGGCTCCTACAAAGTCCGGGTGAATGGTCCGGACCTTGAGCTGGAACTGTAGGCGCAGAGGCATCGAAATGTCTCTTTTATCTCCAGGGATTGCGATCCTGTTCGAGCATTCCGAGTGGTTCCAGCCACTGTTTGGTGAGCTCGACCAGCGCGGCATCCCTTACGACCGCTTGCTCGCCGCCGAACTTTCCTATGATCCCCGTGCACGTACCTCTCACTAGGCACTGGTCGTTAACCGCATGAGTCCCTCGGCCTACCTGCGTGGGCATGGCAACGGCATCTTCTTTGTGCGGGAGTACCTGCGCCATTTGAAAGAGATCGGGGTGGAGGTGATCAACGGCGACGACGCCTACCTAGTTGAAACCTCGAAGGCAACGCAACTAGGGATT
>DASZZL010000089.1:0-9018 GCA_035545035.1 Pyrinomonadaceae bacterium | reverse complement strand
AGTACCGTTTATCTATGATTCGGCCACTTCGCGCGAGCTGATCGACGAGGATTTGGCGATGCGCAGAGACTGGTTTCCCCGCCCGGAAGCGTACATGGCCCAGTTGGAGGGTATTCTCTCGTGGGAGGCATACAGCCGCCTGTCTCAGATTAGCGCTCCGACCCTCGTAATCCATGGTGAGTCGGACCGCCTCGTACCCGTCGGCAACGGCAAATTGATAGCGGAGCGTATTCCTGGCGCAAAGCTCGTGCTGCTACCGCACGCCAGCCATATCTATTCGACTGACCAGACCGAAGCAGCGCATGAGGCAATTCTGGAATTCCTGGGCGCGCAGGCCTCTCGGCCATTGCAGATGCAGGCATAGTGTTCGACTCCAAAGTTCTAACGACAAATCGTGGCCCTGGCCGCAGAGCGGCCTAATGTTTATAGCCGTGTAGCCGGAAAGAAATCTTTAGCTCCAGAGGAGCGGAATGAATCTTGTCAGAACCACCTGCGGTAGCGGGTGGGTCAGTTCTTTCGTGTCACTCGACTCAGCTTCAGCATAAGAACCCACCCGCTATCGCAGGTGGTTCTGACAAAGCCCATTTCGCTCCTCCGGAGCCTCAAAGTTCCTTGGGCTCCGGTTTCTATAAACATTTGGTCCCTCCGGGACCGAAGACTAAAGCAACCGAAAAACAGATCTACTTATTCGTTACAAGAACTTTAGAGACAACGCTAGTATCCGCAGTCAGCAGAACAACGACCCAGCTTCAAATCATATTCAGCAGCACAGCCGGCGGTGCGCCTGTTAGAATACAACAGCAGCGCTTCTATCGGCAATGACAAACGCGCTAGTCGAACCTCGTTCGCTCTTTTTTCATTCGCACCGCCTGAAGCTGCACTATTGGGATTACGGGTGCGACGACAAACCGCCAATGGTGCTCGTTCACGGCGGGTTGGATCACGCGCGCAGTTGGGACTGGGTGGCGAGCGCGCTGCGCGACGACTATCACGTTTACGCGCTCGACCTCCGCGGTCATGGCGACAGCCAGTGGGCGCCAGGTGCGATCTATTCGGTCGCCGAGCACGTTCTCGATCTGGCCACGCTCTGCGACGTGATCGGCGCGAGGCCACTTATCCTTGTCGGCCACTCGCTGGGCGGTGTGATCGCGCTGGCTTACGCCGGCGCTTTTCCGGACGCTGTACGCAAAGTCGTCGCCATCGAAGGCATGGGACCACCCGCCACGCACCACTCGCAGAAAGATCCCTATCCTGACCGGCTACGCCGCTGGATTGAGCACCTGCAAGAGGTAGAGGCCCGCTCACCGCGCACGTACAAAGACCTCGACGCGGCCGCGACGCGTATGCGCGAAGCGAACCCGCACCTGTCGGAAGAAATGGCCCGCCATCTGACGCTTCACGGATCGAACCGCAACCCGGATGGATCGTACGTGTGGAAGTTCGATCCGTTCGTGCGCGGCTGGGCCCCCTACGGATTCGACGTCGCTCAAGCCGGCGAACTACACCAGCGCATCAAGTGTCCCGTACTACTCTTTCGCGGAATGGAGAGTTGGGCAAGCGATCCTGAAAAGGACGGCCGGGCTAAAGCGCTGAAAGATTACCGTCTCATCAACGTGCCCGATGCCGGGCACTGGCTGCATCACGATCAGCTGAACTTATTTCTGCGCGAGACAATTTCCTTCCTCGCCGAATAGCAGGCTGCTGAAAACTGGTTAGCCGCCAAAGGAATATAGGGACACGGAGACACCGAAGAAAGATGCAATCAAAAAGAGAGGTCAAGTTTATTGGCATTTCTGATCAATTCTGATCGGTCTTTTCTCTGTGACTCTGTGGCCGATTTCGCCTTTTTCCGACAACCTACTAGAGAGCCACTTATGCCTGCTGCCATAGAATTCAAGCGCCGTCTTCGTTGGGCCGATGCCGACGCAGCGGGACGTCTGCACTTCCCGCGCATCTTCGAGATTGTCGAGGAGGCTGAAAGTGAACTCCTGCGCGAAATCGAATGGCCCATGGATGTCCGGCGCAAGCATTACGATTTCCCGCGCGTACACGTTGAATGCCGTTTCCTCCGCATGCTGGCGCTCGACGCGCCGTTCCGGCTCAGACTTACCGTGGGGAAGCTGGGACGCAGTTCCATCCGCTACGACTATCAAGTTTTCGATGACGGCGAGGAGTTGGCGATTGAAGGAACGATGACCGTCGTTATGTTGCAGAACGGAAAGCCGGTAGAGATTCCCCAGGCGCTGCGCGCCGCGCTCGGCGGCGAGACATCAGAGACAGGCGAGTAGCTCAATCCCGGCGTGATATCATCAGGGAGAAAGACCGCGCAAAGTTCGGCATCTCGCGCTGATGTATCGTATAATTAACGCCTTTGGAGGAATGCTTATGCCAGTGACAACTTTTCAAGGTACGGTTGAAAAAGGCCAGGTTAAACTCGCAGCAAAGATTCGCTTGCCTGAAAAAGCTAAGGTTTACGTTGTTGTGCCGGATTTTGAAGAAAACGCGAATGGCGAAAAGTTCAATTTAGCCGAGCTTGTTTCGCGGATGCCATCAGATTATCAAGTGGGCGAAGAAAGTCTTGGTGAGCCAGTCGGGAAGGAAGAATGGTAGATGCCCGCTTATGTTCCCGAAAAGGGCGACTTCATCACGCTCTCTTTCGATCCGCAATCTGGTCATGAGCAAAAAGGCAGACGCCCTGCACTTGTTATCAGCAATTTTCTTTTCAATCGAGCGACAGGCTTAGCAATTGTTTGCCCGATCACGAACACGAATCGAAACATCCCTTTTCATTTGCCTGTACCAAGCTCATCTTCATTGACAGGTTTCATTATGATCGAGCAAGTGAAATCAGTTGACCATAATTCTCGCAAGGCGAAATTCGTTGAAAAAGCTCCATTGCAGTTGGTTGAAGATGTGATTGCATTGGTTGATGTTTGTATCAAATAGTTCTTTGCGCAAACTTCCGAGTTCATCCTGAAGGCGACGCCGGTCTCGTCTTCCGCGACGCTCCCCGCAGACACAGATTTCGCTGTCATAATCGAACGCTCACGCCCGCGGATTTAATGTGGATTTAATGTAGTCTTGATTCCCGCTTCATCAGGGAGAAAGACCGGTGCAAAGTTCTAATCCAACTGCGGTATGTCTCTTAGTCCTTAGACTCAAGTGCCTCAGGCGTGCAACATCACTGACTTGGGTCGAGGGGAGTTTTCGTCCTGGCATTTGCTGCCTAATACTCCATATCGGCGTATTATGGTGCAGTGTGATATCTAATCAGTAGTTGGGCGCTTCTCGGTTCCAAAGAAAATAGAATCGCCTCCCAAAACCTTCAAGCAGAGCTACCCGTATAAAGAACAAAAAAGGAGGCGGCAAATGAAAAGCATAATCGTGCTCGGAGCGTTCGCGCTGCTATTTTGCGGTTTCCGAGTTTCGTCCCGGGCGGCGCAAATTTCGCCTGAAGGCGTATGGGTGGGTGAGTTTAAGCTAGCGAACCAGAGCACGTTCATCAAAGTCAACTACAAGACTGAAAGAGAAGGTATAAAGGCGACCATTGACCTCCCGGCTTTTGGCTCAAGTCTCACAAGCACAGACTTGAAGCGAGTGAGTTTTGAGTCGTCTCGTGTTCACTTTGAACTCGATGGAGGTTCAGTAACGCTCGTCTTTGACGGACAACTTAAAAGTAACGAAATTTCAGGAGAGGTGCGGCAAGGCGAGGCGCGAGGGACATTTCAATTGCTACGTTTGGTTATCATTGAGCCACAACTCCTTGCAAAATATTACGGCAGCTATCAAGTCCAACCTAACAGGTTTATATGGATCGGGAAGTTCGGCGAGTTCGGGGCTGACCAGCTCTTTCTCGACTCCGGATCGGGCCGCTTTGGGCCAATCTATCCCTCATCTGAAACCACGTTTTTCTCCGGGCAAGCGATCATGTCTCCCTTCTTCCCGGTTGATGTGAACATCAGATTCACCAAAGACAAGCTTGGACAAGTGACGGGATTAACCTACAGCCTGAGCGGTCTGCCCGATGTGACGGCGACGAAAATCAGCTTAAAACGAGAAGAGGTCGCTTTCCACAACGGAGATGTCACGCTCGCTGGTAAGCTGACGGCTCCTTTGTCGAAAGGGCCGCACCCGGCGGTGATTCTAATCCACGGCTCCGGCCCCGAGGATCGTGATTATATGGGTCCGTGGATTGATTTCTTCGCTCGTCACGGGGTGGCTGTTCTTTCGTATGACAAGCGCGGTGTGCGCGACTCAACGGGAGACTGGAAGCGTGCCAGTTTTGAAGACTTAGCCGAAGATGTCTTGGCCGGAGTCCAACTTCTGAAAAGGCGCAAAAATGTCAACCCGAAGCAAATCGGTCTTTGGGCGATTAGTCAGGGCGGATGGATTGCCCCGCTGGTAGCATCCCGCTCTAAGGATATTGCATTCATTATCCTTCATGCCGGCGCGGGCGTGCCGGTTGCGCAAAATGGACTCATGTCTATTGAATATGAACTCCGCGCATACGGTTTCCCTGAGGAAGAGATCAAACAAGCTCTTGCATACTACAAACTCAACGACGATGTCACACGCTCCGGCGAAGGTTGGAACAAACTACAAGAGGCTTATCAGCAAGCGAAAGCACGGAATGCGGAATGGCTGATTGAAGAGCCTCAGCCGAAAGATTTTTGGTTTCGGCAGATGTATCGCCGGGTCATGGATTTTGATCCTTTACCTCTCTGGGAGAAGGTTACTTGTCCCGTCTTGGCGTTCTTTGGTGAGTTAGACTGGACGGTTCCGCCTGTAGCAAACAGGATGGCTCTGGACAATGCTTTGAGAAGAGCAGGCAACAAAGATTACACAATTATCGTTCTGCCCAAAGCTAATCACCTGTTCTTACAAGCAGAGACCGGAGTACGGACAGAATATCCGCACTTGAAGAACTTTGTCACCGACTACTTTAACACGATGGCTGATTGGCTTTTGAAACGGGTAAACGTAAAAACCTGAATGGTTCAATCAAGGTCGCGCCGAACACGTCGTTGCGGGTGAGCCGCGATTGCTCGTCTCTCAACTTGAAAGATCGAATCCACCTTGTGTGCCGCGCGGCCACCTGAACTCTGACGTTAGGCGGCTAAGCTTCACTCGTCGCTGGAAGAAGAATGACGAAACAAGTCGGCGCGACCGTCTCACCAATGAATGATCCCGCGCGCGTCCACGCCAGAGGCCAATACTGCCAGCGCCTCGTTGACGCCGTCGAGCCGGTAACTTCTGGTAACCAGTTCGCGGAGCTTCAGTTTGCCTGCTTGATAGAGAGCGACGAGACGAGGGATATCCAGCGCCGGCTGCCCCGAACCGTACAGCGAGCCAATCAGTCGCTTCTCCTGCATAACAAAAAGAAACGTAGGGATTGAGGCGAGCGCGTCCGTGCGCGACAGGCCCGTCAGCACGACCGTACCGCCCTTGCGCGTACACTCAAGCGCCTGCGAAATGGTCGTGGGCGTGCCCACCGTGTCAAAGACGTTATCCGCGCCGCGTCCGCCGGTGAGATCTCGGACGGCTTCGGCGACGTTCCCGGCCGACGCCTCGATGGTATGAGTCGCGCCGAATTCGCGCGCGAGCGCTAAAGCCGAGGGGCGCAGATCAACGGCAATGATTTGGTCGCACCCGGCCAGCGCCGCTCCCTGCGCAACGTTCAGGCCCACGCCGCCGGCGCCGATCACCGCGACGCGCGCGCCCCTCTCAACGCGCGCGGCATTCGTCACCGCGCCGATGCCCGTCACGACCGCGCAGCCCAATGTAGCCAGCACCTCGAACGGGACATCTCCTGGAACGGGGATCGCTCCCTCTTCGGCGACGACCGCGAAATCCGCAAAGCAGGCAGTCCCGTTGAAATGAGCTACGTCCTGCCCGCGCGCGCGCAGCCGCGTGCCACCCGCCGGCAAGCGATTGCGATACGTCGTCTTCAACAAACGGTCACAGAGCACCGGCCGCCCCTCGAGACATGGAGGACAAACCCCGCACGATGGCAACCAACAGAAAACCACATGATCACCGGCGCGCACGCGCGTTACACCTGCGCCTACTTCGCGCACGACTCCTGCTCCCTCATGTCCGAGCACGAGCGGCGTGCGCGCGGGCCAGTCGCCGCGCGCCGGGTGCAGATCGCTCTGACAGACTCCGGCGGCCTTCACTTCGACCAGCACCTCGCCGGCGCGCGGCGCTTCGAGTTCGACCTCTTCAACCGAGAGCGGTTTACCCTGCTCCCACAAAATGGCGGCATTAATTTTCATCGAATATTGATTTTACCCGTTTAGCAGGCTGCTGAAAAACTAATTCGAGAGAGCCGTCCTTTTTGGAGTGCGGCGACTTGTCGCCGCTTTCGTATGGCTTGCTAAATCCTTGGCATTTGCGGTCTCTTGGTACACCGGAGCAAAAGCGGCGACAAGTCGCCGCACTCCAAATCTCTCACTCCCCGTGCTCTTCAAGGAGTTTTTCAGCAGCCTGCTAGGCCTTTTCGGCGAGTGCTGTTGCAATGCGCTCTAACCACGTGACGCGTTCGTCGAGCCTGGCGAACCGCGCGTCGTCAGTCTGCCCGCGATGGTAGCGATAAAAGATCTGTTGCAGCACGACGGCCAATTTGAAGACGGCAAATACTTCGTAGAATTCAATCTTCGTCAGATCGTTACCGGTGCGCGCCGCGTAGCGTTCGAGCATCTCTCCGCGCGTAAACCAGCCGGGGCGACTTGTCACTGAAGTCAAGGCATCGCGCTGTGATACCGGGACGGTATGTATCCAGTAGGCGAGCAGAATTCCCAAATCTACCAGCGGGTCGCCGACGGCGCTCATCTCCCAGTCGAACACTGCGACGAAGCGCCCGACATCGAGCGCGTCCAGCATCACGTTGTCGAGTTTGAAGTCGCCGTGGAGCAACGTCGGTCTCGACGCGTCCGGTGGCAGGCGGTCCACCAGCCACGCCGCGAGCTGGTCCATCGCCGGCTGCTCGCTTGTCTGCGATCTCTTCCAGCGCTCGCTCCAACCGCGCACTTGCCGTTCGACGAAGCCTGCCGGCTTGCCGAGCGCGGCTAGTCCGTGCGCGTTGATGTCCACCGAATGCAGATCCGCGAGTGCGTCCACCATGGCTTCGCTGACCCTGCGGCGCGCGCCGGGTTGGTCCGCGAGTTCGGGCGGCTCGTCGTACCGCACGACCAGACCGTGCCGCCGCTCCATAAGGTAAAAGGTTGAACCGATAACGCTCGCGTCTTCGCAAAGCACGTACGGTTGAGGCGCCAGCGGAAAGACTGGATGCACGGCCGCGAGGATGCGGCATTCGCGCGCCATGTCGTGCGCCTTCGGTGGCACAGGCCCAAATGGCGGACGGCGCATCACGAACTCCTGATGACCGAAGCGCAGCAGGTAGGTCAGATTAGAGTGGCCGCCGGGAAACTGCTCGACAGTCATAGGCGCCGTAGCATCGAACCGGTCGCCCAACTCGGCAGCTAGTCTTTCTCGCGCATAGCCAGCGAGCGCGTCCCAGTCAAGCTGTTCGCTCGTGCGCACGGGATTGGTATCTGATGAATCAACCGTCGCGCCGCGCGCGAGCGAAAGGGTGTTTGATGAAGCGGGCTCGTTACTCATCCTTCAGTTCAAGAGTTACCTAGTGAAGCGTGCGTCGTAAATAGCGTCACGCCAATAGAGCGCGTCAATCCTCGAAAACCCAGACGCGTTCACGCGGCTTTCCCGGAGGGTTACTAGGCCAGTCCTTTAGGGTAAAACGGGCGCAGAGTTCGAAAGGGCGCTTTAGCGTCCTTCCTCGGTTACCGCTTCAGCATGCTAAAGCTGGCCCGTGAAGCCCGTTAAAACGGGCTGGTAGAGTGTCGGCGCTCCTACCCAGCCGTAAAACGGCTGGTCTAGTAACCCTTCGGGAAAGCCGTCTTAAGACGGCTAAGACCAGATATCTTTGTGACCTTTGCGGTTAAGTTAATCAACTCATTGTCACTCACTTTCCGTCCCGCCGAAGGCAGCCTTGCGCTTCTGCAAGAACGCGGTGACCCCTTCGATAAAGTCCGGCGAATGAAAACACGCGTCCTGGTTGACTGCTTCAAAGTCGAGCGCGCCAGCGAGGTCTGACTGCGAGCCGTGATTTAGTCCCGCTTTGATTTTCGCCAGCGCCAAACGCGGCGCTTTGGCGAGGCGTCGGGCGAGACCGTCAACCGTCGCGTCCAACTCTGCGAAGGGCTTCACCTGGTTGACGATGCCGAGTTGATGGCCTTGTTGCGCGCTGATGATGTCGCCGGTGGCCATCAGTTCGAACGCTTTGTGATAACCGACGAGGCGCGGCAAAAAGAAAGTGCCGCCGCCGTCCGGCATTAACCCGATACGGACGAAGACCTGACCGAAGAGCGCTTCTTCCGACGCGATGATCATGTCGCACGCGAGCGCGTAATTGCAGCCCACGCCGACGGCGTGACCATGAACGCGCGCAATGATGGGGACGGGTAACGCGCGCATGGCCAGGATCGTCGGGTTGACGTTCTCGCGCAGTGACCTGGTGACATCGTAGTTTGCGATGTCGCTCGCACTCGTCGCGGCCAAATCAGCGCCCGCGCAGAAGGAGTCGCCGGCGCCGGTGAGAATGACAACCCGCGTGTAGTCCTCCGCCGATTGCTTGATTGCCTCGCGGAGCAACTGCACCGTCTCACGGTCGACAGAGTTGCGGCGCTCGGGACGGTTAATGGTGATGCGCTTGATGCCGTCTTCAATTGAGACAAGCAGTTTTTCTGCAGAGTCAGTCATCGTGTGGCTCCTGTCAGTACCGCCTGCGATAGAGGCTGTGTGAAAACTCCGGGTCTCAGCGCCAAAGGCGCGAAATGTAATAGCCTAGGGCGACGCCCTAGGTTAGGGTCCATGAATTTTGGAAGCGCTGAAGGCGCGAAATAGAAAGTGTCGACCGAAAATAGTAGAGTGATTGCGCTGCCTCCAACATCATTTCGCGCTTTCAGCGCTAAGAAGCTTCAACTGGTCCCACCTGGGCCG
>DASZZL010000088.1:0-8884 GCA_035545035.1 Pyrinomonadaceae bacterium | reverse complement strand
GGTGATGTGGGAAGCGCAGTTCGGCGATTTCAACAACGTCGCACAATCGATCATCGATCAATACATCGCGGCCAGCGAGGACAAGTGGAAGCAAACTTCGCGGCTGACGCTGTTGCTGCCGCATGCGTACGAAGGCCAGGGGCCGGAACACTCGAGCGCACGGCTGGAGCGGTTTTTGCAACTTTGCGCCGAAAACAATTTGCAGGTCTGTTATCCGTCAACGGCGGCGCAGTACTTTCACTTGCTGCGGCGACAAGTACGGCCCGGCTTCGAACGTCCGCTGGTCGTGATGACTCCGAAGAGTTTGCTGCGTCTGCCGGCGGCGGCTTCGTCTCTGGAGCAGTTGACCACAGGCGGGTTCCAACCAATCATCAACGATGCGGGAGTGAAGGACGCCGCGCGCGTCGAACGGATCGTGCTGTGCAGCGGCAAAGTCTTTTACGATCTGAACGGAGCGCGGGGCAGTAGCCCGACCCGGGGTCCCCAGACGGGCAGCCCGGCTGGGGTGGTGGCGGTCAGGGAGGGCTCGCCACGGGGCACTAGCCCGACCGTGAGGGAGGGCTCAATTGGCGCTCGCATCGCGATCATTCGCGTCGAACAATTCTACCCGTTCCCGCTGCGGGCGTTGACCGACGCGATCGCCGCCTATTCGAACGCGAAGGAGCTGGTGTGGTGTCAGGAAGAACCGAAGAACATGGGCGGCTGGACGTTCATGGAATCGCGTCTCGAGAATCTGCTGCCGCGTTGCGAACGGCCGCGCTACATAGGCCGCGCTGCCTCGGCGAGTCCGGCCACCGGTTCTTACGCGATTCATTTGCAGGAGCAGGAGCGTCTGGTGAAAGAGGCGTTGAACTTCCAAGACGCAACGTAGGCCGAGACGGTTTCGTTTCACTATCTACAGATTGCGTCTACGATTTTACGATTCACGGTATTTGGCGAGGTTTCCATCCAACCACGCGGATCGGAACCTAGAGAATTCAACTTCTTGCCAGCATCATCGTAGTCCTCCATCTCAAGAATTATGAAACTACTGTCGGAGCAGTCGAATTCATAGAAGGCAAGAGTGTGTGACCAACGATCATAGCCGAGAACGGAATAGCCGCCCTTAATCAGTTGCTGGGCACGCTGTTTCCAAGCTTTCCCATCAACACGTCCGTCGTTGTGGGGGCTAATTCTCAACCACGCGCTCACTCTGCCGTTCGATTTTCTTTCCGCACTATCAGGGTCGTATTCATAGTTCACTAGGCCGCCCACCGCAACCAGCGTCCAGTTGGCGGTGGGCTCCGTGACAAATTCAAAGAAGCTGCTTCTCGGAAGGGTGACGTTCACACGTCTCAACGCACGTTCGATCGCGCCACCTCCGACAGCAAAGTTCAGATTTTGCTCTGACGCAACGCGAAAAGTCGCGATGCCAATAACGTGACCGCTCATATTTATGACGGGACTGCCACTGTTGCCAGGAGATATCGGAGCAGTGATCTGGATCGCGAATGTTCCCGGCCTGAAGTGTCGCACGGCTGAAACGATCCCGTCCGAAACTGAGCCCTTAAGAACACCGAGAGGTGTGCCAATCACAAAGATGTGCTCGCCAACCTGAGGCAAGTAGTCGCTAAGCAACAAAGCGGCCGCCGCCGATAACTTGGGCGACACTCTCAGGATCGCCACGTCATTGTCTTTGTCAATGGCAACAGTGGACGTTACGCTGTAGCTTTGACCGTCTGACGCCTGAATAGCGAACCGCGCACCACCCTGAATCACATGCCAGTTAGTAACTATCATGTCTTGGTCAATAAAGAATCCCGATCCAGAATTGCCGCCGCCCTTTGCCTGAAACGATCGAATTGTAACGACCGCTGGAGCGACGCGTTTCACAAGCTGCGGTAGTGATTCGTCCGTCGACTGGCCCAGCGCTGGAAAAGTGAAAGCACTGAGCAGCAACACGAGCGCTAGTCCGCAGTTTGAGATTCTGCAGTTCATAACAGCTTACGCGGCTAGGTTGAGAACTTACTCCTTGTGTGTTTCGTCGATTACTCCTGTGCGGTATGCACCAAGTTCGGCGAGAAACTGCTGTTTCGCATCCTCACCGGACAGGCTTCTTAAGGTTTCGTGGAGCCGCACACCTTTTTCAGATAATTCGTAGTTTTCATTTACCAAACCGAAAGACTGTAGCTCTTTGATGATTTCGGGCTCAACGTAAAATTCCGCGTTGCCGCTCTCGCCTGTTCCTGTAACCGAGACATGCTGCCCGTCTGAGGCTTGCATCATAACGGCTTTGAAACCATTGCCTAGCGCACGAAAAACCTGCCACAGATCATCGTCGCGCTCATCTTGCCAACGAATATCAGGAAGCCTTTGCACGATTTCATTTCGCCCTTTCTTTATGAAATGAGTTTAGTGCGAGCATCCTAAACTAAGAGGTAAAGAGTTTCTTTACGGTCTCCGTGGCTATTTCGATTATCATCTTCGAAAACACCTCAGCCGTTGGTTTCTTAAGCTTCGCCGCGGCCTTTTTTACTCGATGTACCGCCAAAGAACTGCTCGGAGTATCACGCACGATATCATCCAGGCTTTGAACAAGAAGCCGTCTTTCACTCTTGGGAAGATCGTCTAACTCTTCGACATATTCTTTTGTGGCAACGAGACCCTCGGCAGTCCAAGGGTAGGGCGTTCCACATTCATGACAAAAACGGGGAGGCTTTGTTAGAGCGCCCCCCGAGACATTGCGTCGATGAAAATAGCCTCGGATCTGTGTCTCGCAGTTCTCGCACTTATCTAATGTAGAAGCGCCGCACTTATCACAATATTTCGCTCGTTTTTCTGGCCGAGTCGCGGCGTACATAGTGATAACGTGCCCGCGACGGCAGATTTCTGCTATGTCGTAACCGGAAGGTCTTTCCTTCCCCATCTGATTCAGTCGTTTTCGTGTCGACAGCCTCACGATGCTCCTCTGGTATTTACGCCTTTCTGAGCACCAGCGAGATTAAAGCTGAGAATATAGTTCCGAGAACGGCAAACAAAAGTGATACGCCCACGAAAGCCTTGGGAATGCTCGTCTCGCCTTCCTGCTGCATTATCTTAGGTCCGACGACCGCCAGAAGGAGCGCGAAGTACAGACTGGTGAAGATCGCATAGGTAACGGCGATCGATATTCCAGTTTTCCAGCCGTCAAGAAACGTCAACCAACCGCCATTCGTTTTTCGCTTCGCTCTGATTCCCAGCACCAATCCAGCGATTGCCGAAAGGTTGAAGACCACGATATCGGCAATCTGAGCGGGTCGGCCTTCGAGGTGCAGCACAAAATGTTTCAGCGCCACCCAGACGGCGATAACTGGCGTTACAACGATTCCGTATTTGAATGCGATTTTCATGCTAATCCTCCGGACCGTCACGCACAGTATGAAGAACCTCGTCTAAAGGTTTTCCGTAAATTCGTTCGAACAACAGCCGCTTGAATTCGTCATCGGGCAAATCCTTTGGCAAAGAAGCAATTATTATTGCCCGAGCAGCATCGAACATTTGGCAACCCATGATCAATCGCTCCTCGCCAGATCGTGCCATTATCATTTCGCGGAACCTGTCTTCGACTTCCTTGGGCGTGTCTTTCATCAGGGGCTCGCTTGTGAAAATACTGCAAACCAAGTTTGACCGCAAACTTCGGATAGATTGGTTAGCCTCGCTGCCTCTATTATCACCTCATCAAATCTGAACGAGGTGAAGTAAGATGTTACAGTTATCCACGAACATGCCGGCAATAATGAACAATCCCGAGCTCTGGAATGCGGTGCTCTCACGCGACGCTTCACGCGACGGCAGTTTTGTTTTCGCTGTGCGATCGACCGGCATCTACTGTCGCCCATCGTGTCCGGCGCGACGGCCGCGCCGCGAGCAAGTGAGCTTCTTTCAACTTCCTGAAGCTGCCGAGCAAGCAGGATTTCGCGCTTGCCGGCGTTGTCATCCCCGCCGCGCCTGCGCCAACGATCCGCAAATCGAACTCGTGCGGCGCATCTGTCATCTGATCGACGAACACGATGAAGAGCCGCTAACGCTCCGGACGATGAGCACCGAAACCGGCGTCAGCGCGCACCACTTACAACGGACCTTCAAAGACGTGATGGGCATCACGCCGCGCCAGTACGCTGAATCGCACCGACTGAAGCAATTCAAATCGAAGGTAAGAGGCGGCGCGTCAGTGACCGACGCGATGTATGGCGCCGGGTACGGATCGAGTCGCGGCCTTTACGAAAAATCTTCCGCGCGCCTGGGAATGACACCGGCGACTTACGGCCGCGGCGGCCGCGGGATGCGCATCATCTACACGATTGCCGATTGTTCGCTCGGTCGACTGTTAGTGGCGGCAACACAGCGCGGCGTCTGTTCAGTCGCGCTCGGCGATTCCGACGCTGAACTCGAACGCTCGCTGTTTGCTGAGTACACAAACGCTTCGATCGACTCAAAGGACACAGTTATTAGCCCTTCGTTGAATCTGTGGCTAAGTGAAGTGTTGGAACTTTTCAACGGTAAGATCGCGCGCATCGACTTGCCGCTCGACCTTCAAGCGACTGCCTTTCAGTGGCGCGTTTGGGAAGAGCTGCGGCGCATTCCGCTTGGCACTACGCGCTCTTATCAGGACATCGCCAAAGCGATTGGCAAACCAAAAGCGGTGCGCGCTGTCGCCAGCGCCTGCGCGGGCAACCACGTCGCGCTGGTCATTCCCTGCCACCGCGTGATTCGCGAAGACAAGAGCCTCGGTGGCTATCGCTGGGGAATGGAGCGGAAGCGAACTTTGTTGGAACGCGAGCAGCAACGGAAAAGAGCCGTTGCCGGATGATCTATTGCAATCGTTGCGCCGATTAGATAGTCGATCAACTTGCCGTAACTGTGTTCAGAGTACCGACTTTAGTCGGGCTTTTTGTTAGCTCCGAAAGACCCAACCAAAGTTGGTACTCTGAACGCTGCTGCCGTGACTTCTACTTGATCCAAACTGTCTTGATGTTGACGAATTCACGGATGCCGAACTCGCCAAGTTCTCTCCCATAGCCTGAATTCTTCACGCCGCCAAACGGCAGGCGCGGATCGGAAGCGACCATCCCATTGATGAAGACGCAGCCGGCTTCCAGTTCGTCAATGAAGCGCTCGCGCTCAGCGGCGTCATTCGTCCACGCGGCGGCGCCGAGCCCAAACGGCGTGGCGTTGGCCAGGTCGATCGCTTCATCGATGCTCCCGACGCGAAACAGCGAGGCAACGGGACCGAAGATTTCATCTGCGTAAGCCGGTGAGTTTCTCGGAACGTCAACGAGCACCGTCGGTTCGTAAAAATTTCCGCGCGCCAAACTTCCATCTGCCTTGAATCTGGCGCCGCCAGTCAAGATCTTTGCACCGGCTGCAACTGATACCTGCACTTGTTCTTCCAGATCCTTCAAAATCTGTTCGGTCGCGAGCGGACCAATGTCCGTTGCTTCGTCCATCGGATCACCTACGCGCAGCGCCTTCATGACTTCGACAAATCCCTTTTCGAACTCGTCATAAATCTGCGCGTGCACGATGAAACGTTTGGCGGCGATGCACGATTGGCCGTTGTTGATGGTGCGCGCTTTGACGGCGGTCGTGACCGCCGCTTTGAGATCAGCGGACGGCATGATGATGAAAGGATCGCTGCCACCGAGTTCCAGCACAGTCTTCTTGATTTCCCGTCCGGCGATGCCGGCAACGCTGCGTCCCGCGGGCTCGCTGCCGGTGAGCGTAACTGCGGACACGCGCGCATCTTCAATGACCCGCTCAACCAAGTCCGATCCAATTAGCAGAGTCTGAAAAGCGCCTTCAGGAAAGCCTGCGCGCGCAAGGATGTCTTCGATCGCCAGCGCACACTGCGGCACGTTCGAAGCATGCTTCAGCAAGCCGACATTGCCGGCCATCAGCGCCGGTGCAGCGAACCGAAAGACTTGCCAGAAAGGAAAATTCCACGGCATCACGGCCAGCACGATTCCGAGTGGTTGAAAGTGAACGTAGCTGGTCGTCGCGTTGGTCTCGACGATTTCATCGGCGAGATGTTTCTCGGCATTCTCGGCGTAATAGCGACAAACCAACGCGCACTTTTCCGCCTCCTGCACCGCGGCCTTGATGGGCTTGCCCATCTCCAGCGTCATCACGCGCGCGAATTCCTGCTTCTCGTTTTCGAGAATTTCCGTCGCGCGCATCATCATCTGCGCCCGCTCGTCGAAACTCGTGCGGCGATAATTCCGAAATGTGTCAGTAGCGCGCTGTAGCTTTGCTTCGATCTGCGGCTCCGTCAGAGACTCGAACGTCGCCAGTGTTTCGCCGGTGGCGGGATTGATGGATGCGATAGGCATGAAAGAATTATAGCGACAGCGGTCAGGGTTTTGGTACCAGCTCAGGTTCTTCTTCACCTACTGACAAAGTCTTGTGCCGTTTGCGCAGCACGATCAACGCGAGGCCTGCAATGATGCAGGCGCCGCCGGCGAACAGTCGCCAAGTGAGCTTTTCGTGCAGCACAATCATGCCCAGCATCACCGCGACTACCGGAGTAACCAGCGCGATCAGCATCGTGTGGGTTACGTCCATGTGGCGCATCAGCCAGTAAAACAACGCGAACGCGATCACGGAGCCGACCACGACCAAATACAAAAGCGAAACGACGGCCATCGCGGTCCAGTGAAAGCGCAAAGGATTTCCCTCAGTTGGAATTCCAATTGCCAGCAGCGGAACAAATCCGAAAACCATCTGGCCCGCCGCGAGGATCTGCGAATCTATCTTGCCACCGTACGCTTTCACCAAGACGTTGCTGTAGGAACCAAAGAAGGCACTCAAGACCAGCGCCATGCTCCCGAGCAAGGCCATCTTTCCTGCGACGCTCAACTGATTCGAAAAGATCACCGCGACGCCCAGGACGCCCAGCAGCACACCAACCACTTTCGTCGTGTTCAGGCGCTCGTGGGGCAGGTAAAAGTGCGCGATCACTAAGCCAAAAGCGGGAAAAGTTGACTGTAGCACGGCCGCCAGGCCCGACGAAATATGCTGTTCGCCCCAAAAAACGAGGCCGTAGTTAAGAGCAAATTGGAGCGCGCCGCTAACTGCGATCAGCGTCCACTCGGCGCGCGTCCGAGGCCAGCGCGCGCGCCTCGCAATCACGAGCGAAGCCAGGATCAAAAACGCGATCACAAAGCGAATGCCGGCAAAAGTGATCGGCGGCAGATCGGCGAGGCCGAGCTTGATGAACAGCCAGGTCGATCCCCAGATGCAGCAGAGGATCAGCCAGACGATGCGGGCTTTCATTTAATAAGTTGTATGCGAGGAGCGGGGATGGGGTCAAATCCGAAGTAAGCGAAGAAAGGAAACCGCAAAGGCTCGCAAAGGAGATCCGCAAAGGAACGCAAAGTTTCTTTGCGCCCTTTGCGGAAACACTTCGCGTCCTTTGCGGTTAGATCTGGAGGTGCAACTTCAGTCAACTTGCGAATGCAGAGCCCTCCCTTACCGCCACCACCCCAGCCGGGCTGCCCGTCTGGGGACCCCGGGTCGGGCTACTGCCCCGCACTGCGAACTTCTATTTCTTCTCGTGATGCTGAGGCGTCAGCTTGATGATCTGAAACACCGCGCCCTGCGGATCCTTAATTGTCGAGAATCGGCCAACGTTCTCAATATCCATCGGCGGCACGATCGCTTGCCCGCCCAGCGAGGTCGCCTTCTGAAATGTCGCATCGCAATCATCCACGGCAAAATAAATTCCCCAATGCGGCGGGACCGGTCCCATGTGCGGAGCGATTTGCATCATGCCGGCGAATGCTGTGTCGCCAAGCATGAATTCCGTGTATTCCATTGGCGCGCCGTGTGATTTCGCCGTCCAACCAAAGAGCTTCGTGTAGAACTCGCTGGCCTTTGCCGTGTCGGTTGTCAAAAGCTCATTCCACGAGAGCGAATTTGGCTGGCCTTTGACTCCAACGCCGGTATGTTTCTTCGGTTGCCAAATACAGAAAGCGGCGCCGGTCGGATCGGTGATCACTGCCATGCGGCCGACATCCATAACATCGAAGGGTTCTTTGACGACAGTGCCACCGAGCGATTTCGCTTTTGCGGCAATTTCATCGGCGCTCGTGACGCTGATGTATGACGCCCAATGCGTCGGCACATCTTTCATCATCTCGCCCTTCTGATAAAGCGCCCCCACATCTTTACCGCCGAGTCTGAGCATTGTGTAAACCATGTCCGGGCCGACGGGGCTGTCGTGCGCCGTCCAACCGAAAAGTTCGGAATAAAACTTCTTGGCGCCCGCGCCGTCGGTCGTCGCCAGTTCGATCCAACAAAAACTGCCAGGAGCGTGTTGCATCTGTGATTGTGTTGCTGCTTCGCTCATTAGGTTTTCTCCTTCATTGAATTTGATGATAGCAGTCTAAGTGGGCTGAAACTTTATCAGCGTGTGGTGCGAAAAGCTAGTTGACGGCGGCTATGAAAAATCAAAGCGCATGCAGGGATGCGTACGCACCGCCGACAGGATGTCGGCGCTCCTAGGTCCCCCGCAAAAGCGAAATTGCGCTGCTCTCAACCGAAGCTGAAAGCAGCGCAATCTCTAATCTTATAAACCACCGAAGTGGTTTGTAAGATGGCAACTCGGTTTGGCCAAACACGAGCCGCCAATTTGTATCCCGACAAGCCATCGGCGGTCGACGCTTCCCGGTCGGCACACGACCTGTTTTACCAAATCTCACATTTCCTTGCGGATCTGTGGTGCCGTTAGGTAGTTTTTTTGGTGGCTGTCCTCCACCGCCGGTTACGTTCCCGGCAACGAGGCTCAACTTTCGTCGAGCGACATGGCTCCCCTTCAGCGGGTCCTTCCCAAAGGGTGCTACCCGTTTTTATCCGGGCGCTCAGGAAA
>DASZZL010000087.1:0-14829 GCA_035545035.1 Pyrinomonadaceae bacterium | reverse complement strand
GATGTCGCGTCGCACTTCCTCTGCCGTGCCGAACACGCGCGCCTTTGAATCGTCGAACTCGCCTTCCCAACGCGCGACTACCACAGTAGCCAGACAATTGCCGAGCACGTTGACCGACGTGCGGCCCATGTCCATCAACTCGTCCACGCCGAAGATCACTGCGACGCCGATCGGGCCCAGGCCGCCGGGCATGAAACTGTTGAGCGTCGCCAGCAAAATCACCAGCGCGGCGCGCGGCACGCCCGCCACGCCTTTCGAAGTAATCATCAGCGTCAGCATCATCACGATCTGCCGGCCGAAACTCATGTGGCCAATCACAGGCTCGGCTGCCTGCGCGACGAACACCGAAGCCATCGCGAGATACAATGTCGTGCCGTCAAGATTGAAACTGTAGCCGGTCGGCATCACGAAGCCGACGATGCGTCGCGGCACGCCGAGCCGCTCCATGTTTTCCATTGCTTTCGGCAAAGCGGATTCGCTGCTCGTGGTCGCGAAGGCGATCGTGAAAGGCTCGCGCACCGCTTTGAAGAAGTGTTTGATCGGAACGCGCGCGATCATCATCACTGCGCCGAAAACGACTACCACAAAAATGATGAGCGCCAGATAAAGCGAGCCGATAAGCAGTCCAAGATTCTTCAAAACGACAAGACCGTTGGTCGCGATGGTATGAGCCATCGCCGCGCCGACACCGATGGGCGCGAACATCATCACGTAGTTCGTAAACTTGAACATCACCTGCGACAGCGCGTCGCAGCCGCGCAGGATTGGAGCCGCCCGCTGACCCATCGCCGACACCGCCATCGCAAACAGAACTGAGAACGCGACGATCTGCAAGACATCCCCGCGCACCATCGAATCGATCACACTCGAAGGAAAGATGTGCACGAGCAAGTCGCGAAAGCCCTGTGGTTGGGTCTTGACGAGCTGACTGATGTCGCCGCCGCCAGCGAGCAAAACACCCGCGCCGGGCTTGGTGAAATTGACAATCGCCAGACCGATAAAGAGCGCAATCGTGGTGATGATTTCAAAGTAAAGGAGCGCTTTTGCGCCCATGCGGCCAACCTTCTTCAAATCGCCGCCGCCGGCAATGCCGACAACCAGCGTTGAAAAAATCAGCGGCGCGATGATTGACTTGATGAGGTTAAGAAAGATGTCTCGGAGAAAGTAAATGTTGTTGCCCCACCTGGGGCTGAGATATCCGAGCACGCCACCGAGCACCAGACCAATCAGAATTTGAGAGGTCAGCGAAGGCCGGTACCAGGGCCTTCGCGTCAAGAGTTTTGTTTGATTGGCTTGAGCCATTGACGTTCCAAGTTTCGGGTTTCAAGTTTCAGGTTTGCATGGCGTAACTTGAAACCTGAAACTTGGAACTTGAAACCAATTTCTCATCTACCCCATCGCAATTTATCTCTCAACACATCGAAATAATTTCGATTCGCCGGTTGCACCAGATTGAAGGTCGTGCGGCTTTTGCGAATTACGATGCGGTCGCCGGCCTGCAAAGGAAAACCGACCTGGCCGTCGAGTGTCAACGCCACTTCTTCGTTATCCGTCATCAAGCGCACTTCGATCATCGAATCGTCGGGTACGACGATCGGACGATTCGACAGTGTGAACGGGCAAATTGGCGTGATCACGATCGCATTCATCGACGGATAAATCACCGGGCCGCCCGCTGAAAGATTGTACGCCGTCGATCCGGTCGGCGTGGAAACGATCAAGCCATCGGCCCGAAACGAATTCACGAACTGACCGTTTAGATTAGTTTCGATCTCGATGATGCGAGCGAGCGCTGACTTGTTCATCACCACGTCGTTGAGCACGCGATTCTTGGTGACTAACGCTTCACCGCGCCGCAATTCGACGGAGAGCATCACGCGCCGCTCAACTTTATAATTGCCTTCGAGGATCGCTTCGAGCGCCGGAAACAATTCTTCGATGGGGAACTCCGCGAGGTAACCCAGCCCGCCATAGTTGACGCCGATGACCGGCACTTCCGCGTCGCCAATCATCCGCGCCGTCGAGATCATCGTGCCGTCGCCGCCGAGCACCAGAATCAGATCAGCACTTCGCGCCAGCTCCGCATCCTTGACGACTTCAACGGTACATCCAGTTTCGCGCTCGATGTGCTCGTGTTCGATCTCGGATGCACCGACGAGCTGAATCCCTCGTTCGCTCAGCCATGCGGTCAAGCGGCAAAGCGTCTCCAGCGCATCCGGCTGATGCGGCTTGACGACGACACCGATGCGTTTGATGGAGGCCATGGCTTTGGGCGTATTAATTAACCACAAAGACACAAAGAGCACAAAGGAGAAAGGGGAGCTACGGCAGACGCAAGACCTCCATGGGTTTTGTTTTTGTTTGCGGTTAGCCGTCTTTGACTTCTATTTGTGTTCGTGTCTTCGTGGCTTGGTGGTTAGGTCTTCGCTAATTCATACAGCGCCAGGAATTCAACATTCCCATCCGCGCCGCGAATCGGTGATTCGATAGTGCCACAAACTCGAAGTCCCAATTCTTTCGCCGCGCGATTCACTTCATCGACCACACGCTGGTGCTTAGACGGGTCGGTGACGATGCCGCCTTTGCCGACTTCGCCTTTGCCAACTTCAAACTGTGGTTTGATGAGCGTGATGATTCGACCTTGCTTGGTCAACAAAGGAACGATGGCAGGCAGGATCTTCGTCGCCGAGATGAACGAGACATCGATCGTCGCGAGAGCGAACTTCTCGTCGAAGTCTTCCGAGTTCAGATAGCGCGCGTTGATGCCTTCGTGAAGTTCAACGCGTGAATCGCTTCGCAATTTCCAATCAAATTGATTGTGCCCAACATCGACGGCCACGACCTTGCTTGCGCCATGCTGTAGGAGACAATCGGTGAAGCCGCCGGTCGAGGCGCCGACATCGAGGCAAGTTAATCCCGTCACATCGATATGAAATTCACGGAGCGCCGCTTCCAGTTTCAATCCACCGCGACCGACATAACGCGACGATGGATCGCCCGCGCCCTTGATTCGTATGTTCGCGTCAAGCGGAAAACTTTCGGAGGGTTTGTGGACGAGCTGCTCATCGACGAGGACAACGCCGGCCATCACCAGCGCCTGCGCCTTCGTGCGCGATTGCGCCAGCCCGCGCTCGACGAGCAGCTTGTCGATGCGCTCGCGCTTCATGTCTTGACACTTTAGCCCAATGCAGGCGAGTGTCCGCAAGCCCGACCGTCAGGAGGGCCTCTGTCGTTGCTAGCCCTCCCTGACGGTCGGGCTTGCGGACACTACCGGCGCGCGCCTTGAGCCACCGCGCGCGGCGCGTCGCTGAGGTGCAGTTCGGCGGAGCAATCGCGGCATAGCCACACCAGAACTCGCGGCGCATCAACCCAATAGAACGGGCTAATCTTTCCCGCCGTCTTCACGGCGTCACCGGCGGGAAGACGCTGCAGCGCTTGTACAAAAAACATCCCGTTGTAGAAATCGCCTTCTGCCCCTCGGTCGCGGTGGACGCACTCGCGTTCGAAAAGGAATTGCTTCTTCATAGAGGCTGGCCCTCCCCTCGCGCCGCACCGCGCGAGCGTCGATTCAAGATCGGAAAAAGGATCTCTTGTCGGGTGCTGTCTGTCTTGGAGGAATTACAGGGCAGGGCGAATCAAGAAAATTTCAACTCTTGGCCGCCTCACACGCATAATGCCACGCTTGCTGTGACGAGGTCAATCTTCTTTTGAAAATCGTCTAAAGATTTCTGGCGAGGCCGCTTGCGGTAATGAAATTAGGCCGTAATTTTCTGATGTTGGGTGCGCCGATCTTCCAGAACTTCAATGGCTTCCTTGACGCGAGTGTAGATGCCATCGGCGTCCAAGCCGTACTTGGCCAGCAGAAGTTTGGCATCGCCGTGCGTGACTATGCGATCCGGGACACCCATCCGCACGACGCGCACTTTGTCCTGCAGGCCATTCTCTTCAAGCAGTTCGATGATTGCTGAGCCGAAACCGCCGGCCAGATACGCTTCTTCGACCGTCACAATCAGACGCTTCGTCCGGGCGAGCGCGAGTAACAATGCACTGTCGAGCGGCTTAACAAATCGCGCGTTGACAACGGTCGTTTCAATTCCATCCTTCGCGAGGTTATCGGCTGCTTGCAGAGACGGATGAACCATCGAGCCGTAGGCGACGATCGCAATCTCGCCGCCATCGCGCAGCAACTCGGCTTTGCCAATTTCCAAAAGCTCCGGCTCGCGATCGATCGGAACGCCTATGCCATTGCCGCGCGGATAGCGCATCGCCGCCGGCCCAACGTGCTCGGTCATCGTCAGCATCATGTCGCGCATTTCGCCTTCGTCCTTTGGCGCCATCAAAATGATGTTGGGAACGCCGCGCAGATAAGCGATGTCCAGGAGTCCGTGATGCGTCGGGCCGTCGCCGCCGGCAATGCCGCCGCGATCCAGGCAGAATTTGACATTCAGGTTTTGAATGCAGACATCGTGGACCAGCTGATCGAAGGCGCGCTGCAGGAACGTCGAGTAAATTGCGCAAACCGGCTTCAGCCCTTCGCAAGACAACCCGGCAGCGAAGGTCACGCAGTGTTGTTCGGCGATGCCGACATCGAACGAGCGATCGGGAAACTTCTCCAGCGGGAAGCAGACGCCGGTGCCGTCAGGCATTGCCGCCGTCAGCGCGACAATCTTGTCGTCCTTTTCCATCAACTGGCACAGCGTCTCGCCAAAAACCTGGGTGTAGGTTGGCGCTTTCGCCGGTGACTTGATCGGCTTGCCGGTTTTCAATTCAAACGGCCCGGTCGCGTGCCACTTGTAATAATCCTTTTCCGCCGCCGGGTGGCCTTTGCCTTTGGTTGTCAACGCGTGGACAATGACGGGGCCGTCTTTGATCTGCTGAGCTTCGCGCAGCGCCGCCACCAGCGAGCGGGTATTGTGACCATCAACATAGCCGATGTACTTGAATCCGAGTTCGTTAACCAATGCGCCCGGCAGCACCGCTGCGGCGATCGCATCCTTCATCGCCTTCGCGGCGTGGTGCAGACGCTCGCCGACAGAGGGAATCGAGAGCAGCGTTTCTTCCACTTCGTCTTTGAATCGATGATAGCCGTGCGCTTCGCGAATCCGATTTAGATATCCGGTTAGTGCGCCCACCGCCGGCGCGATCGACATTTCGTTATCGTTGAGCACGACAATCAAACGCGTCTTGAGATGGCCGGCCTGATTGATCGCTTCCATCGCCATCCCGCCGGCGAGTGACGCATCGCCAATCAGAGCGACCACGTTGTAATCCTCGCCTTTGCGATCGCGCGCGATCGCCATCCCCAGCGCCGCCGAGAGCGAAGTTGAAGCATGGCCCGCGCCGAACGTGTCGTATTCAGATTCATCTCGGCGCAAGAAGCCGCTGATGCCGCCGTACTGTTTGACGGTCGGAAGCTGTTCGCGCCGGCCCGTCAGAATCTTGTGGGCGTAGGCCTGATGGCCGACGTCCCAAACCAAACGGTCGCGTGGTGTATCAAAGGCATAGTGCAAAGCTACGGCCAACTCGACCGCGCCGAGTGAAGCGCCGGTGTGGCCGCCGACCCGGGACATGGTCTCCAGAATGTATGCGCGGATTTCATCGGCAACTTCCGGTAATTGATCGACGCGCAGACGGCGCAGGTCGGCGGGCGAGTTGATTTGCTGAAGGATTTCCATCGCGGGCGTAATTGTAAACCTGAACCTGGGGCTTTTGCTAACTCACAAAATGTTCACGATTTGTGACTTTCAACATACCCGCATCGCCTGTCTGGGAAAACAGCTGCGTGGCTTTGCAAGGCAAAGTGATTTGTACATCAAACTCACAGGCTTGGTCAAGGCTTATTCTGCCTGTTCGATGAACGCGCGGATCCTCTGTTGCAATTCATCGCGGGCGCGACGAAAGGCTTCCAGTTGCGTCTCTTCAGTACCACCCACAACGGGATCGTCGATGCTCCAGTGAATTCGCTGGACTGCGCCAGGGAAAACGGGACAGCGCCGGCTGGCGTGATCGCAAACCGTGATCACGTAATCAAGTTGCTCATCCAGAAACTCATCGACTGACTTCGAGCGATGTTGCGAGATATCGATCCCAATCTCATTCATCGCTTCGATGGCCTGCGGCCTAACAAAGCTTGGCTCGACGCCCGCGCTGACAACGTCAAAACGATCGCCGGCAAGATGACGCAAGAGCCCTTCAGCCATCTGACTCCGCGCGGAGTTGCCGGTGCAGAGTATCAGCGCTCGTTTCTTTTCAGCCATCGGAACTCCTGGGCGGCGGATTAGGAATTAGCCAGCGGAGCAAGAACGTTGCCGCCGCGGCCCCGAATAGTTGTACCAGAACAAGAGCCGGGACATCCACAGGTCGAATGCCGACGAACGTGTCGCTTACGGATCGCGCCAGAGTTACTGCTGGATTCGCGAAAGACGTGGATGCAGTGAACCAGTAAGCGGCAGTGATGTAAGCTCCGACCGCAAAGGCGACGAATCGTGGTTGCAATCTTGCGCAGACTCCAATCACCAACAACAGACCAAAAGCAGCAACGAACTCGCTGAATAACTGTGCGCCGCCATTGCGCGCATGATGAGAGACGAAGAAGGGCGGATCACCAAACATCAGATTCGCCGCGGCCACACCGGTGAAAGCGCCGCTGAGTTGTGCGCCGATGTAAGCCGCCGCGTCTGTCCACGTCATTTCGCGTTGCGCCGCGCAAGAGATGGTTACTGCGGGATTGAAGTGTGCTCCCGAAATCGGGCCGAAGGTTAGAATCAGCGCCGCCAACGCAGCGCCAGTCGCGATGCTGTTTGCCAGCAGCGTGATGGCGACGTTTCCACCGGCTAACCGCTCTCCCATTATTCCAGAGCCAACGACCGTAGCGAGCAGGAATGCAGTTCCGATCGCTTCGACAACGACGCGACGACTCAAATTCGCGGTCATGCGCAGCAAGTTTGTGGTTCTGAACTTTGAGCGCTCGTGCCGATGCAGCATGCAGCTGATTCCACCAGATTATCTTCGAGCACGACAAAGACTTCCCATTCGTTGCCGTCCGGGTCGCGCACCCAGGCCTTGTCCTGCATCGCGTAACAACAGTTGGTTTGCATCTCGTCGCGCGTCAAAAGGCCGGCATCGTTCCACTTCTGTCTTGTCGCCAGCACGTCCGTCGTCGATCGCACCTGGATTCCCAGATGCGACAGCGCACCTCGGTTCGCAAACGACGCCTCGTTGAGCGTGAAGTTCAACGGCGGGTTGTGCACGTCAAACTTCGCATAGCCCGTGCGCACTTTGCTTGGTTCGATGCCGAACATTTTGCGGTAGAACTGGATGCTTTGCTCGACGCTCTTTACGTTGAGCGCCAAATGCGCCTTCAACGCCGAGACTTCCGGCGCCGTCGCGGTTGTATTGTTCTTGCTTTCCATTGGAAACCTCCTTAGAATCATATTCGCCTGAGCGAATGCGAGCCTGATGGTAAGCGAATCGAACATATCTGTCAAGGCGAATGTGACAGGCCCGGTGGTTGAGCAAATGAGGCCGGGCGATTGGGCGCAACTGAAAGCGATCTATCTCGAAGGCATAGCCACGGGCCACGCAACTTTCGAAATCGAGGCGCCGTCGTGGAAAGCGTGGGACGCATCGCACTTACCGTTCGCCCGCCTGGTCGCGCGCGATGATGACACGGTCGTTGGTTGGGCCGCGCTCAGTTCGGTGTCGCAGCGCTGTGCGTACGCTGGTGTTGCCGAAGTGAGTGTCTATGTCGCTGTGACCAATCGTAACGCCGGAATCGGGCGTGCGTTGCTTGATGCGCTCATTACCGAATCGGAAAGGAATGGCATCTGGACATTGCAGGCCGCGGTGTTTCCAGAGAACGCAGCCACGATCGCTTTACACTTGCGGTGCGGCTTTCGCGAGGTCGGTTGCCGCGAACGCATTGCGAAACTAAACGGCGAGTGGCGCGATACCATCTTGCTCGAGCGGCGCAGCGCGCTGATTGGAACTTAATGAAATGGCAAAAAAGAACTACCACATCGAAGCTCTTTTCAAAGCTTTGGCGGACCGCACGCGTCTGCGTCTGATTAGCCTGATCGGAGATTCAGAAGTTTGCGTGTGCTTCCTCGTGGCGATTCTGAAGACCAGTCAGCCGAAGATTTCGCGCCACCTGGCGTACCTGCGACGCGCTGGAATAGTTGCTGCACGGCGCGAAGGCAAGTGGATGCACTATCGTCTGGCCGAGCCGTCCGACGAACACGCGGCGCACATTTTCCGGGAAGTGCGCGCCTCATTGGCCGCGCATCCGGAGTTGCAGCGCGATCGCGAGAAGCTTGTTAAGGTTTGCTGCGCGACCCAACTTCCAGTGCAACTGCGCCGCGCGCCGCGGCCTCTGGGTCTGGCTGCGTGACACATGCTTGACAATCGAGTCTCGCAGCTTAGAATAACTTCTCGACATCGTCGCGGAGATGTGGCCGAGTGGCTGAAGGCGGCGGTTTGCTAAACCGTTAAGGGTCTTAAAAGCCCTTCACAGGTTCGAATCCTGTCATCTCCGCCAGAAAGGCAGAGGTCAGAAGTCGGAGGTCAGAGGTCAGCAGAGACGCTCATTGCGTTCCTTTTTACTGACTTCTGATCTCTGACTTCTGACCTCTATTCTTATGGTTCGCGTTCGTTTCGCTCCATCACCTACCGGCTATCTGCACATCGGCGCGGCGCGCTCGGCGCTTTTTAACTGGCTGTTCGCGCGCAAGATGGGCGGCAAGTTTTTGCTGCGCATCGAAGACACCGATCTGCAGCGCTCGACTGACGAATCAACACGCTCGATCATTGAAGGACTCGCGTGGCTCGGACTTGATTACGAAGAAGAGATTGTCTTCCAGTCCCACAATGCCGAGAAGCACCGCGCGGCGGCGCGAAAGTTGGTGGAAGAAGGCAAAGCCTATCGCGACTTCACGCCGAAAGAAGCGCGCGACGATAAATCAGTCAAGCAAAACATCGCCGAACGCGCCCGCGCCCACGCGGCTGAAGGCATCGATCATCGCAGCAATCCTTATCGCGATTTCCCGAAGGAAGAATCTGCCCAACGTGCGGCTGACGGCGCACCATTCGCGATCCGTTTGAAGGTGGCGCGCGAAGGCGCGTCGCGATTCACGGACATTGTTTATGGCGAGCAGGAGCGCTCGTTTTCTGAGATTGAAGATCTAGTTTTGTTGCGCTCGGACGGGCATCCGCTTTACAACCTCTCGGTCGTCCTTGATGACATCGAGATGGGCATCACGCACGTCATTCGCGGCCAGGACCACCTGACGAACACGCATAAACAGATTCTGCTTTACCAGGCTTTCGGCAAAGACGCGCCGCAGTTTGCGCACCTGCCGCTGATTCTCGCGCCGAACAAAGCCAAGCTTTCAAAGCGCAAACACGGCGAAGTCGTCTCGCTCACTACTTACCGCGATCGCGGTTTTGTGCCCGCTGCGTTTCGCAACTTTCTCGCGCTGCTTGGCTGGTCGCCGCCGGAAGGCAGAGAACTCTTGTCACGCGATGAATTGATACAAGAGTTTTCACTCGAAGGCATCGGCCGCGCCAACTCGATCTTTAACTTCCACGAAAACGATCCGCGCCACTGGACTGATGACAAGGCGCTGTGGATGAATGCCGAGTACATTCGCACGATGCCGCTCGGCGAACTGCTGCCGATGGTGAAAGCGGAACTGCGATCCGAGAAACTCTGGCGCGAGGAGTACGATGAGGACGAACGCGAATGGCTTGAGAGAGCAGTAGATCTCATCCGCCAGCGCTTTTTCACTTTGAAGGATTTTTCATCACAGGGTCGCGCTTACTTCTCAGAAGATTTCGATTTCGAAGAAGCCGCCGTGCGCAAGAATATTCTGAAGGAGCCCCGGCTGCGGGAGCTTTTGCCGGCCCTGGCTGATCGTTTGGAAAGCGCCGAACCCTTCACGGCCACGAGAGCGGAAGAAACTCTGCGTGCATTCGCCGAAGAAGCCGCGGTTAAGGCTGGACTTTTGATCAATGGTTCGCGCACCATGTTGACAGGCCAGGCCGTGGGACCGTCAATGTTTGAAGTCTTTGAGATAATTGGCCGCGAGCGTTCGGTGATGCGTTTGCGAAGCCAGCGTCCGTGGAATGAGTTCGGTTAGGAGATCGCCACAGAGACACAGAGACACAGAGAAAATACAGAGACAAAACGGAGAAAAACAGAGAAACCGATGGAAGAAACGGCCAGCGTTCGTTCTTGCTTTATTAATCTCTGCGTCTCTGTGGCAAAGTTTGAGGAGCTACTCATGTTGAAAAGATTTCTCGTCATCGCTTCAGTTGTGTTTGTGAGCGCTGCTCTGGCGTCCGCGCAGAACTCGAACTCCGGAACGCGCACGCGCACGGTTGCTAAGCCGACGCCGACGCCGGCCAAGTCGAACAGCAATGAAGCTGCGTCCCAAACGCAGCGACCGAAGACCAGCTCAACATCGACCGCGCCATCAACTGCGGTGCTCGCGGCATTCGACAAAATAATCGAGGGCGTTAAGCGAGCGAATGTTGATATGGCGACGAGTGGCTATTGGAATTCCCAGACTCTGGTTCTTTTCAACTACAACGGATCGGTTACCAAGGGTTGGGATCAGATGCGCAAGAATCGCGAGGCTTCTTATCCCGACATCAAGGACGTAAAGCTCGACATACGCGATAAGCACGTGCAACTGCTTGGGCGCGATGGGGCCGTAGTAACCTGTCTCTGGACTCAGACGCAACTCTTCAAAGGTATTGCCGATAGCGCTTCCGGTCGCATGACGCTGGTGTTCAAACGGTTCGGCAACGAATGGAAAGCCGTGCACCTCCACACGTCGCCCGACAAGCCGGACGCTTCGCGCGTGCCTGCCTCTGAACAGACGCCGACGCCCAATCCATAAGCCACAGGTGAACACGGATTCACACGGATACAGACGAATTCGTAGTCTTTCTATCCGTGTTTATTTGTGTGCATCTGTGGCTTCTTCAGGGCGTAGGTCACGTGCGCGATAGCGATGCCGCCGAGGACGGAAAGAAACGGAAAGAACTCGACGACGTAACGCGGTTCGGGATTTTCGAGAGTCGCGAAGAATGCCAACCGCAGAAAAATAACCAGCGCAGCGAGCAGCAACCATCTGCGCGCCGCAAATTTTCCCGACCGCCACAACAGCCAGCCTCCCAGAATCCCCAGCAGGGTGTAAGCACCGGTCAGTCCCGCAAACAGCGGCAGCCAGATGTGCTGATGTCCTGCGTAATCAAGATCTTCGAGCGGTAAGAGATCGCCTTCGAACGGCCAGTACTGCGAATGCGTGTCGAACCACATCGTCTCGGCTCGGGCAATCGGCAGCCAAACGTAGAAGCGAAACGGATGACGCGCGATGCGCTCGCGCGCGATCTGCGCAAAGCCCGCGTCAATCTCGGGTGTCATCTTGACTGGGCCGTGCGGTTCGGGTTCTGACTGCGCGGATTCATTTGGATTGTCGTTTTCGTCGACTTGATCGCCACTGTTGTCGTTCTGATCACTTTCGTCGCCAGTGTCTTCGGCGTTGCTGTTGGCGTTCGTGTTTGAATTCTTCTGAGTTGAATCCGGCGTAGGCTTACCGATAGGTCGCGCTGAGGTCGGTGGCGTTTGAGTTGGCGAAGCTTGCGGCGTTGGGCTTGGTTGTGGCTGCTGCGATGCACTGTTCACGGTTTGCGAGCCATCCGGATGATTGTATTTCTCCAGCAACGCGGCGACCCGATTCTCTTCGTCCTCAGAATCGAATGCCTGCGGCGGCACGTCATCCAGGGCGATTGGATCGCTGTCGAGCGACCACAGGAACGGACCGATGTAACGTTCGTCATCGAGCCACGTGCGCAGCCATCGATAGTAGCCGCGCGCGACGAATTCATTTGGCATCTCGCCGTGCGCGGTCGCCAGCGGCTGGAAAAGATGAAAGACGCGCGCGTTCCGAATCGTCCAGGGAACGAGCACGAGCACAAATGCAAGTGAGAAGACTGCGCTGGCAGCGACGGTGCGCGAGAAATTTTTGGAGTGCGGTGGCAAGCGCAGCGCGACACCGCTTTGGATTGATCGTGACTTGTCGGCCGGTGCTGCATCCAAAGCGCCGTCGCCGCTTCGCTCTGCCGGCGCACTCCAAATCAGTCCGGTGATAACCAGCGTCAGCCCCACCGCCGCAGCGAACAGTCCACTGTCAGGTCGAAGCAAAACGGCCATCCCGCCGAACAATCCTGAGACAATCCACCACGTAAGAGATCGTTTCCATCTCTCCGCTTGAAAAGCCAGCGTCGCCGCCAGGCACATCGCCATCACCAAAAACGTCGTGGGCACTTCAGTGAGGATCGTCGCCGCATAGATCGTCGTGAACGGACACACGGCAGCTAGTGCGAGCGCGGCGATCGCTGTAGCGCGTTTTCGCTCTTCATCGGGCTCCCAGTAAAAAGCCAGCAACGCAATCAGCGCACACATGGCTGTATCGATCAAAGCCTGCACGATGCGCACCGCACCGTTGTTGCCGTGGCCAAAGACTTTGTAGATGGCGGCGAGAAAAAGTGGATAACCGGGAAGCCGAATCAGCGTGGGATCGTAAGGCGCTTCAGTCTCGTGCGAGTAAACGTGCTGTTCGAGGACGTTGCGTGCAATCTGCGCATAGACTCTGCCATCATCCGGTGCATCGTTCGGCAACCAATGCGCGACGGCGATGCGAAATGTCGCTGCAAATGCAAGCAACGCCAGAAAAACAAACCACTTCTTTCGCCGCTTTAACATTACGAACACAAACGGCAAACCGCCGAAAGAGGATAAGTTTAGACGCGGCACTTGTGCCGCGGCGCGGGCGGACGAGTCCGCCCTCTAAACATCATCGAATGGGAGAGCTTATGGTTGCGCTTCGACCGTTGCTTTGCGCTCGAGCTTGCCCCAGCCCACTACGGCGCCGCGAATTGCGGTGGCGACTGACTTGACCATTACGTAATACATCACCTGGCGATAGCAGAAGCGCTGGAGGAACAGCCACCACAGCAGGCGCCAGCGCTCTTTGCGTTCGAGCACAAAGGCGAAGCCCGCGGCGCACCAATCCACGGCGAGAAACAGCGCGTAGTAAAAGAGCACTTGCCGCAAATTGGTGAATGAGAAAGCCGCCGGTTGCTGCAACCGATCGAGCACGTTCGAGAGCAACGTATAGACCAGCATCAAATCCATGATCGGCGAGATCAGCGGAAACAGAATCTGAAATATCCAGACGTTGGGCATCGCCACGAACCCGAGCGCGCCGTAACGCGGGCGGAAGAGCGCGTCGCGATGTTTCCAGAGACACTGCAAAGTCCCATAGCCCCAGCGGAACCTTTGGCGCGCGAGCATCTTCAAACTGGCGGGCGCTTCAGTCCAACCGATCGCTCCTTCTTCGTAGCCGATCTTGTATCCGAGTTTGCGTATCCGCAGCGTGAGGTCCTGATCCTCGGCCAGTGTGTCTGAGCTAAACCCATCGCAACGTTCGATCAGTTCGCGACGCCAGGCGCCGACTGCGCCCGGAACGACGGTGATGCAGTTGAGGCTGGCAAACGCGCGGCGATCCATGTTCTGCGAGGTGATGTATTCCAGCGCCTGCCATCGCGTCACGATGTTGATGCGATTGCCTACTTTCGCATTGCCGGCGACAGCGCCGATTTGCGGATCGACGAAACGGCGCACCAGCGCGCGAATTGTTTCGCCGGGAAACTGTGTGTCGGCGTCGAGGGCGACGATCACGTCGCCTTTGGCGTAGCGCAAACCAAGATTCAGCGCCGAGGCCTTGCCGGCGTTCGGCTCAGTGAAGAGACGGACCAGTGGCTCGTCGCCAAACTGTTCGCGCACAACTTCACTGGTGCGATCCTGCGAGCCATCGTCAACCACGATGATCTCAAGGTTTTCATAGTCCGAATTCAGCAGGCTGCGAATCGTGGCTTCGATCACGCGTTCTTCGTTGTACGCCGGCACGATCACCGAGACTACGGGCGCGTAACGCTCGCCGGCGCGCTCTCGGTCGCGCCGCCGTGAACGCAGCCACTGCGCAAACGCCAGCGCGCCAATCACGACCAGCCGGCCCAGTCCCAGCACGATGCCGATGATGAAGGCCCACTGCAGGAGCCAGCCGCCGGTCGAGAAGAACAGAAACGCCAGCGCGTCCGTGCGGGTGTAGACGCTCTGGCTCGGCGGCAAAAGCGGCATCACCTGATCGCGCGACCAGCCGCCCAGATCGGAAACCAGCACGAACTTGAAACCCTTCGCGCGCAACTCATGAATCAAGCGCGGTAGCGCTTCGATCGTGGCCGCTCGGTTACCACCCGAGTCATGCAGCAGCACGACCTGGCCGCGCGTCTCCGGATTGTCGTCCATGGCTTTGTCCACGGTGCGCTGGACAATCTCGTCGGGAGTCACGCCGGGCCTCCAGTCGCTGGGATCGATGCGCAGACCGATCAGAATGTAGCCGAGCTTTTCCGCGCGCATCGCCGGCTCGACTTCTTCGGGCTTGTCGGCTTCGGCATCTCCGAAATACGGCGGGCGAAACAACACGGTCGAGCGGCCGGTGACCGATTCGATCAAGCGTTGCGTTGCGTTGAGTTCCAGGTCGACCAGTCGGCCGGGAATCTCGCCGAGGTTCGGATGCGTGAAAGTATGATTGCCGAGTTCGTGGCCTTCGTTGACGATGCGTCGCAACAGGTCAGGATGGGCCTGACCGTTCTTGCCGATCACGAAAAACGTCGCCGGCACACTTTCACGTTTCAGGATGTCGAGGATGGCCGGAGTCCAATCGGGATCGGGTCCGTCATCGAACGTCAGCGCGATCGTGC